>CAZEFU010000190.1:0-4331 GCA_964511515.1 uncultured Wenzhouxiangellaceae bacterium | reverse complement strand
CCTTCCCGCCTGCTGCCACGGGTTGCTATAACACGCATACCCAAGCCATGCGCGCGCTGGGCTACTGCTGTGCCAATACCACCAAGGCCTACAACTAATAAAGTGCGTCCTTGCAGCTCCAGGAAAGTATTGCTGGAATCACCAACTTGAGGTTGCCAGTTTCCTTGTAGCTGTTGGCTGTGGTATAAATCCATGCCGCGCATAAGCATCATCATGAAAGCTATAGCGTGTTCTGCTAAAGCTGGCGAGGCAAGCTTTTGTCCGTTGCTTATCAGTACTTTGCCGCTTTGTAAAATCGCTGAATCTACACAGTTTTCAACCCCCGCATAATAAACCTGTAACCAGCGCATTTGCTTTGCAGCACTAATAAGGTCATGGTCACAAAAGCCCACAACAACGTCGGCATCCGCAACCTCTAAAAGCGCCTGCTCGAGGCTGGATACACCAACAATTTCAGCCCCAGGGAGCGCTTCAGAAAGCTTACCTATCTGGCTGGCATTAAGTATTCGCACTACAACTTTTTTTGGTGGCTTCCAGCCAGTGAAATCTCTGCTGGGAACAGGGTGCTCACGCAGGCCAAGTTCGCTGATCATTGCTAAAGTTGCCACCTCAGGCTCACTCGCCTGTATTGTATTTCCAAGAGAAAAACACAATACAATAACGATCAAATTTTGTAGTAATTGATTCATCTCATTCTCACTTCAGGATATGTATATTCTTTAGCTTAGCGTGTACGACAAATTCTTTCTGACATTTTGCACATGGACAAGTATGATATTGCTATTATGAGTATCCGCTTATTACCAAATCATTTAATCAATCAAATCGCTGCAGGTGAGGTGATTGAACGGCCTTCCTCGGTGGTGAAGGAATTGCTTGAAAATGCACTAGATGCAGGGGCGAGTAAGATTGAAATTGAGATAGAGCAGGGCGGTAAGCGGCGGATTCGGGTGCGGGATAATGGCTTGGGTATACCTGTTGAAGAGCTTGCCTTGGCTTTGGGCCGGCATGCCACCAGTAAAATTGCTAGTCTGGATGATTTGGAACATATTGCATCTTTGGGTTTTCGCGGTGAAGCACTTGCTAGCATTGCCTCAGTATCGCGTTTGACCATAAGCTCTAGAAATGCCGATGCCGAGCATGCCTGGCAGTTAACTAGCAACCAAGGTGTGATCACAGCTCCAGAGCCTGCCAGTGGTGAACTGGGAACTACAGTTGAGGTGCTGGATCTTTTTTATAACACCCCGGCACGGCGTAAATTTTTACGCACCGATGCAACAGAATTCAAACATATTGATGAGTTAATTAAACGCTTGTCGCTAGCGCGTAAGAATTGCGCCTTTGAGTTGCGCCATAATGGCAAAGTGGTGCGCTCCATGCCAGTAGCTGCCGATGATGCCGCCATGCTGCAACGGGTGGCGCTGGTTAATGGCAAGCAATTTAGCGAAAACATTATTGCGGTTAATAATCAGCGCGACAGTATGCTGTTGCATGGTTGGGTAGCTAAACCAACTTATGCTCGCTCCCAGGCAGATCAGCAATATTTCTTTGTTAATGGTCGGATGGTCAAAGATCGTTTGATTGCGCATGCGGTCAGGCGTGCCTTTCAGGATGTTTTGTTTCATGGTCGGCATCCGGCTTTTGTTTTGTATCTGGAAATTGATCCAGAGCTGGTGGATGTTAATGTGCACCCGCAAAAACATGAAGTCAGGTTTCGCAATGGGCGCGAAACTCATAACTTCATTTATTCCAGCTTGCATCATCTGCTTGCAGATACGCGGCCAATTGAATCTGCCGATGGTTCCTTGTCGCAAGCGCCAGCTGATCTAGGGGCATTAGCGGGTGGGGCTGCCAGACCTTTGGCAACTTTTGGCAGGCAAGGCAGTGCTAGCTTGCCGATCCGGGAATCACTGGCAGCTTATGCAATACTCAGTGCGAATCAAACAAACGAGACAACAAACGCAGCAACAACTGAGGATGCCAGCCTGCCACCTCTTGGGCATGCACTGGGTCAGCTGCATGGTGTGTATATTTTGGCTGAGAATACACAAGGATTAGTTCTGGTTGATATGCATGCCGCACATGAGCGCATCACTTATGAGCAGTTAAAGCGCAGCATGGAGAGCTCACAACCCCAGCCGCAGCAGCTATTGGTACCAGCAAGCTTGCATGTATCGGAGGCAGAAGTTGCCATTGTTGAGGAGTATAGCGAGGAATTTTCCAAGCTTGGCTTTGAATTACAGGTCAGCGGGCCTGAGTCTTTGCTTGTACGGCAAGTGCCAGCTCAGTTACAAGATACAAATATCGCGCAGCTAGTGCAGGATGTATTGGCTGACTTTATTAGCTTGGGCAGTAGTAACCGGATACAGGAACAGCAAAATGAAATTCTATCGACTATGGCATGCCATGGCTCAGTACGAGCTAATCGGCGCCTAAACCTAACAGAAATGAACGCACTGTTACGCCAAATGGAAGCCACTGAACGCGCAGACCAGTGCAATCATGGTCGCCCAACTTGGATTCAGCTAGATATGAGTTCTCTGGATCGTTTGTTTCTGCGCGGTCAATGAGTTCTACAGCTTCACCCAAGGCGATTTTCCTCTGTGGCGCAACCGCTACCGGTAAAACCGGGCTAGCAATTGATTTGGTCAAACATTTTCCAGTTGATATTATTTCAGTGGACTCGGCTATGGTTTATCGAGGCATGGATATTGGAAGTGCCAAGCCCGAAGCTGAGGTTTTGTTGCAGGCGCCGCACGCCTTGGTTGATATCCGCGATCCGGAAGATTCTTATAGCGCCGCAGATTTTAGTCGTGATGCGCACGCCAGTATGAAAAGCAGCTGGGCTGCAGGGCGAATACCCTTGTTGGTAGGCGGTACGATGCTTTATTTTAATTCCTTGGAACAAGGCTTATCACAGATGCCCGCCGCAGACCACCAGCTTAGAGCAAGTATTGATAAACGTGCCACTGCGGAAGGTTGGCCCGCATTACACGCCCAGTTACAGGGATTAGACCCCGTAGCTGCTGCAAGAATTAAATGTAATGACCGACAGAGAATTCAGCGCGCCTTGGAGATTTGTCTGATTAGTGGTGAATCGATGACCTCACTGCAGGCGAAAGAGTCAAAAACCCCATTGTCTGCAAATTTGTTAAAACTGGTTTTAACTGCCCCAGATAGAGCAGCACTACACCAGCGAATTAATAGCCGATTTACGGCAATGCTCAAAGCGGGTTTCCTCGATGAAATGAAAGCTTTAATGTCGCGCTCAGGTCTTAAACAGACAAGCACCTCAATGCGCTCGGTTGGCTATCGCCAGGCTTGGGAATACCTCTCGGGTAATCTTGATTTCCCTGGGTTTGAGCAACAGGTTGTTGCTGCTACCCGGCAACTTGCCAAGCGCCAGTTAACCTGGCTTCGGCAAATGCCTGCAAGCCTATGGTATGATTGGCCTAGGGAAAGGAATTCTTCTCGTATTATCAAGCGAGTAGGGGAGTTCCTTGAAATACAAGATTAATGTCCCCATGTGTAAATAGAAGCAACTAATAACACTATAAAGAACAACAAAAGGAGCACATCATGTCAAAAGGTCAGTCGTTACAAGAGCCTTATCTCAACGCATTACGCCGTGAGCGCGTGCCAGTATCAGTTTTTTTGGTTAATGGTATCAAGCTACAAGGGCAAATTGAGTCTTTCGATCAGTTTGTAGTGCTGTTGAAAAATTCCGTCAGCCAAATGATTTATAAGCACGCCATTTCCACCGTAGTTCCAGCCAGAAATGTAAAAATTTATGAGCATGGTGAGGATGAGCCTGATGCCGAGCCAGCTGATGAGCATAATAGCTGAATCAATTGATCGATAGAGCAGAGCGTGGTAATCGCGCAATTATTCTGCACCCAGTTTTTGATAGCAGCAAAAGTGAATCCGCCCTAAGCGAATTCAGAGAGCTTGCGCGTTCTGCAAATGTAAAAGTTTTATCGGTTTTAAAAGCACCGCGCAAACGCGCGGATGCTGCCTACTTTGTGGGTAAAGGAAAGGTTTCAGAATTAAAACTATTGATTGAAGATACTGGCGCTGACTTAGTGTTGGTTTCGCAGCAATTAAGTGCATCCCAAGAACGCAATCTAGAGAAAAAACTCGAATGCCGAGTGCTGGATAGAACCACTCTTATTTTAGATATATTTGCTCAACGCGCGCGTACTTACGAAGGTAAGTTGCAGGTTGAATTAGCCCAATTACGGCACTTATCAACTCGTTTGGTACGTGGCTGGACGCATTTGGAAAGGCAGAAAGGCGGCATTGGCCTGCGTGGACCTGGTGAAACCCAGCTA
>CAZEFU010000189.1:0-4376 GCA_964511515.1 uncultured Wenzhouxiangellaceae bacterium | reverse complement strand
TGGGATTGGATTGCCGGCAGATGAGGTTGGGGATAACAGGAGGGTAACCATAGTTGGCGGCACTATCGGCAGCCAGGCGCAGATAATCGCTTGGTTGGTAGTCAGTAACTATAGAGGTATCATCAAGCACCAGTTGCCCGGCTTGTTGTGTAGCATTATGACAACTAACGCATTTTTGCTGTAACAGTGGGCGAATATCCTGGTAAAATTCAATATTGACAACGCCTTGTTGGATCACTTCAATGCTGTTCTCACCCTGGTCATTTCGGGTAAGCAGAGGGGTGGAATCAGTAAGGTTTAATACCTGGTAGTCGACAACACTGGCGGCAGTTCCAGCGAAGGGTAGCGCCATTTGGCTATGTGCGTGACAGCCACCGCAATCGGTGCGCATTTCTCCAGGCCGTACTTGATGCCAGGTTTGTGAAGCATTCAGAATCATGCCATTACGATCAATTGTCTGGAATGTAAAAGGGGTATCTGCGGGTATTTTTGCCAGAAAACTGGTATCGGGATTACCCTCTGAGTCCAATATCGGATCATTATTTGCATCCAGTTTGCGAAGCGGGATTTCACCAAGAATTCGCAGCTTTTCATTGGCATGACTGATAAAGTCACCAGCATGTCCCGAGGGTGCATTATTGGGGCCATAGCGCCTATCGGTAATCGGCTCCATTGCGACCAATCGTACCGCCCAAATATCGCTATCAGAATATTTTCCAGCATCAGCTCCTTGCCAGCGCCAGTTACTACTGCTGTCATTTTGCGAGGTATTAAATGCATCCAGTCCATCAAAATTACTCTCTCCTTTGCCTGGAAATGTATCCCGTTTATAAAAACTACTGGTGCCAATTAGTCCATAAGGTGTACCGGCGGGTAGCTCGGGGTGGAGTGTGCCAGCATTGGGTAGGCAGCGTTTTTTTGCAGGTTCGCTTGTTCCATGAATTGCTTTCCATGGAACCACAGCCCGGGGCCAGGCCTCATTGTAATCAGGATCATTTTTTATTAAAACCAACTCATCCGGATCCCAAACAGGGGTGCTGTTTTTAATGATATAGATACCGCTGTCATAGTAGGGAATGGTAGTAGGGCGGTTTAAATCATTGGCTGGGCCCGGAGTCCAGACAACCAGTAAGTCATTATTGGTGGCCGCAGAAGGCTGGGTAAACTTACCAACGCGCGGACCCTCCGGGTCGCCACCTATAGTAATCAATGGGGCGGCATTATCATCAGGGTGTGTCATGGGGGTTATGGCATAGTAGCCCTGTGGTGTGAATGAATCACGAAAAGTTGTAGGACCAAAACTTCCAGTCTGATCTATAGGTGGGTTTAGTTCCGGGAATGGGCTGCCGAAAGGCGGGATTGCTGAGTTTGGAGGTGATGCTGGCAGGGCATACAATGCGCCAAAGCCATTGTTGTTCAAATTATAGTATTGTTCGACAATTATCTCTCCATTCGAGTTTTGGGTGAAGAAATGATAAGCATTAGGTGATGTCATTGCGCTCACCAGAGGATTCCAGTTGCGACCATCAGGATCAATAACCCAAACCCCCCACAAACGCCGATCTCTTATGCCTTGCGCTTCGTAACTGGAAAACATGATGCGACCATCCTGGAGAATGGTTGGGTGTAATGCGGAACCAATTGTCATGGGAGCAATAGCATGAACATTGGAGCCATCAATATCCATTACATATAACTGCAAAGTGGGGTTGGTAAAGCCTCGAGTTGGTACATACCCATTTCGATTACTTGAAAATGCCAGCTTGTTGTCAGGTAGGGGCATTGGACCCAAATTTAATATCCCGTAACCGAGCCGATTAAATTCAGATGATGGATTTAAAGGGTTGCTCTCATCCCAGTTGCCATTTCCAGTATTGGGGGTAAATTTACCAAAAGTAAGCTGCTGTATTTCCTTGCTTGCCAGGTTAATTCGGAAAATATCAGCACCCAGCAGAGGTAAATCACCACGCTGGGTGTTGACCTGGGTTAAGTCATGAAACAGGCTGTATATCACCCATTGAGCATCAAAAGATACAACCGGGTCGGTTACACTACAGACCGTACAGTCCACAAGAACTTCTTCTGTACCGTCAGGATGCAACAACATTAAATCAGCCCCCGCATCCAATTTTGCAGGATGGAAGATTTCGGGCCATGTGGTATTGGTAAAATCACCGAAGCGTACTTGCCTGACATAGACAATGGGGTAATCTACAGGATGGCTGCCTGCTCTGGCAGCTGGCGAAGAAGAAAAAATTGAAGCAAGTAGTACTAAAAATAATAATGGGCGCATAATATTAGAGCTTCTCCATGTAATTGGGACAAGATATCCATATCTTTTCGTCAGTTATATTCTAGTTGCACATGGTGTATCCAATAGTCTTACGCTCCCAGTATACCTTTATCAGACAACTTCTGTAAGGAGGGAATGAGTAACGAGTACAGGTCAGGCACCCGGTAGACCAATTCCGGTTTTACCATAAGTGAAAGTTGTGAGTTGTTGGCAAGGAGGGGTGTAAATTTACCCAGGAACAGTATTGTGTTTTATTCAAATGGTGGTTAAATACAAAATATGGTGACAGCCCCTGTATTTTTGTACTTTATTTTGCTTATTGGTAAACACATACCATTGTGCCCAAGCTGAGGATCTTTTATTATCTTTAAATGCCTAATCAAATCTGTAAGCCTGCGGGGCTGGTATTCTTTAATGAGAATTAAATTATTAAAAGACTCTTGTGGTTTTTGTGAGCTCCTGAAATTTCGTTCATTAGTAATGAGTTTTTTCTTGGTGATATTCAGTACAACAAGTGCTGCTGAGACAATATATGCAGATGGGCAACTATTAGCCGATTGCAGCAGTAGTTATTCCATAATCAATAGAGATTGCAGCGGGTCTGATGGTGATGCTTATGTAACTATTCAGGATGCTGTTGATGCACCGGTTGCAGGAGACACTGTAAAAATTCGACAAGGCAACTATGTTCATGAAGAAAATGGAACTCCTTTAACCTTTATCTCGATTAGTGTTTCCGGGTTCAATAGTTTACCTATCACCATTGAGGCATATGAAAATGAGGATGTTCTAATCCAGGGGTTCGGTTATCCGGAGGGGGATCAGGGGCCTGGTAGAACAGGAGAAATACTGCTAAGTGTAACTGGTGATTATATTCATATGCGCGGACTGGAAATAGCCTATGCAACCCGGCATGGGCTGGCGATAAGCGGGAGCTTTGGCCTTTATGAAAATATAACTGTCAGAGACTGCTGGAGCGCAAATGTTATGGTTGGTTTTAATAATGTTGTAGTTGAAGGCAATATACTACGCTACTTTGAGTCTCATAATTCACGCCACGGTACCGGCATGAGTTTAACCAGGCGCTCAAACCACACCGAACTACTGATTAATAACCGTATAGAAAACTCTCTCTCGTATAACAATGGATATCAAACAGATGGGCAACAAGTTCCTCCCGTAACTGGTGATCCAGCAGGGGGAGGGAATTCTGATGCCTTCGGTTCCAGTAAAAATTGTCACGATAGAAGGGTCGCAGCTGGAGTCATAAATTTATGTCCCAATAATATTATTATTAATAGCATTGGATTTCATAATGCTGATGATGGTATAGATGTTTCTATGGGTGATGGCTCTGCATTGGTCAATAATATTGTGTTTGATAATGGCCCTGAAGGAAGAAAAGGGTTTAAAGTATTAAGAGAAGTAGAAGGTGGATTGACCATAATGGGGAATATTGCTATGGGCAATGATGACCGAGGTTTTGAGCCACGCTTTAACGGGGAAGGGTATCTTTATCATAATTTAGCACTACACCACTCAGGGCAGGGGTTTATTCTGAGCGGGCAAAATCTAACCGGTGGATTGGTTCGAGTGCAAAATAATGTTTCGGCTTATAGTGGCAGCCCGGATATGGCTTTACCAGCTGGAATATTAGCAACAAACAATTGGACCCAGGATTCCAATGGAATGCCGGAGCTAGTAAATATTACATTTGATGTTAACTCGATAAACACAACTTTTCCTCAAGGCCTAAGCATTGCAGAGAAAGTTGAGTTTATTCGAGCTCAATTTCGAACAGCCTATTCACCGGCAGCACTTAGCTCACTAATTGATGCGGGGGTTTGGGTTAGCGATGTTCACTGTCCTAGTGCAGATGATGATTTAAGTAATCCAATGCCTCCTGCAGACAATAACTGTCGGCATTGGTCTGGTATTGCTCCTGATATTGGAGTTTATGAATACAATGACTCACCATCAGATTTAGTATTTCGGGATGAATTTGAATAAATAATTAATAAATCACTTGTTATCACTGCTGTCCCGTTAACTGTTGCACGAATGAATTTCGGGTGCTCTCCTG
>CAZEFU010000188.1:0-4382 GCA_964511515.1 uncultured Wenzhouxiangellaceae bacterium | reverse complement strand
CCTGTTTCTTCTCGGTGCCTTATTATCCCATCTTCTGACTTTTCACACAGCCTCGAACGCGGGAAAGACGGGTTCTTATACGGGAAAGACGGGTTCTTTTACGGGAAAGGCGGGGTTGTTATACGGGCAAGCCAGAATCCATTCTTGCAATAGCTAACGGGACAGCAGTGAAAGCAGTTCTATTTCTCTTTCCAATTTTTGCCATTAACACTAACACTACCACTGCCATCATCTACAAGGGTAAACTCTCCAGCCATATCTACAATAGATACTGAACCTGAGCCATCATCAACGCTAACATTCCCAGCTACATTGCTAATGCTAATAGACCCAGAACCATCATTGTTCACAATATTTCCTGTAACATTCTTTATTGTTTGAGAACCTGAACCATCTTCAATATTCAGGTTTCCAGCAATATTGCTAATCAGCATAGAACCAGATCCGTCGTCTATAGACAGGTCTGCATTTATATTGCTCACCTGCATCGAGCCTGAACCATCATTGATTTTAACCACTGCATCAATATCCGATATTTGCATCGAACCTGAGCCATCGTCTATATCTAGCTGCAGGCTTCTAGGAACAACAATAGTAAGGTCGACATATATTTCAGGGTTTGAATTAATAAGTTTTACGATGCTTTTTTTATTCCCCACTTTCAACTTGGCTGTATCACCTTGGTTTTCCAAAGTGAATGTCATTTTCTTAGCGAACGCCTTTTGCAATGTTTCCAAATCATTATAATTCTCAGAATATATCTTGGCCTTTACTGAAATTTGCTCAACATCTTCACCCACAATAATTAACGCGCCACCACCAACATCAACCACGAATTTATCTAAATTGCCTGCCTGAAGTGACAAGTCTTTATTGAACGATATATCATCTTTTGCAAATAAGCCCGTACTGAACAATAGTGCAGTAAGAATTAAAATATTAGTGTGTTTCATCATCTTTATCTCCCAGTGAATGTTTAATTCTACCGAGGCCGCTCATAAATCAACACTGCCATCAGTAATGGGTAGGCTTTGCGCGGGAATTAGCTACAGCTGGTTTATGTAGCTAACAAATTTAGCTGGCAGTGTATTTGCTGCTGGCGTATCTACGGCATTATCTAAAATCTCGGCAAGTGCCGCGCTGTTATTGGTGTATTTTCCCTGATAATGACTCAGTCGCTCGGTCAAAGTTTGCAAGTTCACTTCTGGATGGAACTGAAACGCCCAAAAAGGTTTGTTTTTAACTCTAAAACTATGCAAACACTCTGTAGTGCTAGCTAATTTAATACAGCCTGCAGGAACTTCAATTGCGCTTTGCTGGTGCACAGAAACAACAGCTAAAGGATTTGGCATGGCTGCGAATAAAGGGTCAGAGCCTGCAGCGGCTGATAATTTAATCGGAATTGTTCCGGTTTCCCTATGCCCAAGTGCATTAGTGATTTTTCCACCAAGGGCAAGCACGGCTAGTTGAAAACCAAAACATGAGGCAAATACTGGAAATCCAGAAGCTGCACAATAGCGCATCAATTTTATTGCCGGATCAATAAATGCGTAATTTTCTGGCTGCAACACATTCGCTTCAGATGCCCCACCAACTATTAGAGCGTCATAGCCTGCTAGAATTTCTTTGCCAAAATTGTCTTGCTGATAGATATTTAATCTATCCAGAGATTCTTCAGATAATCCTGAATGGCGTAAAAAACACTGGTATTCTTCAGCGCAAACCGCAGCTTCTTCGCGGATTTGCACTAATAAATATTTTTTCATGCATGGGTGCTCAATATACGAGCCCTGCCATTTTACTGTAGCTATAAAGCACTGCCTGCGCCTGCTCGCGCATAAGCTCAGTTGTTACTTCTATTCCTCGTTTCTCCAGAGCTTTCGTCCAGGAACAAGGCTTAGGGCCTTCATCAAAACCTACAGCTTCGGCATCTTCCTTGCTCGCACCACAAATTACCTTGCTTACACCTGACCAAGGAATTGCGCCAAAGCACATAGCACAGGGTTCACAGGAAGTTACCAATTGGAAATTTCCACGGTCTGACAAACGAAAACATTCAAGGTTTTGCTGCGCCATTGAGATTGCGACCATTTCAGCATGTGCGCAAGATAAATTGTGTGTTGTTACCAAGTTCACACCAGCAGCGATTACTTTTTTAGTATCGCGGTCGACAATAATCGCCCCGAAAGGACCGCCGCCATGCTCTATATTTAGGCGCGATAACTCAATAGCCAAGGCCATTTGATCGCCCTCAGAAGGCAGTGATTCGGGAAAATCTTGTTGCTTATCCTGTAACCAAACTGGGAGCTGGAAATTGAAATCTGATTTAAGTCTCATTCCATTGAGCCGCGTTGCCGCAAAGCTTCAAATAAACACACCCCGGTAGCAACAGAAACATTAAGGCTACTCACAGAACCTGTCATTGGGATATTAAAAGTGAAATCGCATAGCTCTTCGGTTAAACGCCGCATACCACTACCTTCACTACCCATCACCAAGCCTAGCCCACCTTTGAGGTCAACTTGGTAAATATCAGTTTGTGCCTGATCACTGGTCCCAGCCAGCCAAATACCGCGTTGCTTTAATTGCTTTAGCACACGCGCCAAATTAGTTACTTCAATCAGTGGAATCAACTCAGCAGCGCCAGCTGCTGCTCTGCGTGCAACTGGAGTTATGCTTGCTGATTTATCTTTTGGATAAATCACCGCAGCTACACCAGCAGCCTCGGCTGTTCGAATACATGCACCCAGATTGTGCGGGTCTTGCACGCCATCAAGAATCAATATTAGTGGCTTATCTGAGGCCGCATCAAGCACTTGGTCTAGTTGCTTTTCGGAATAAATATTGGTGGCCTCAAACCATGCAATCACATCCTGATGACGCTCACCTTCACAGATCTTATCGAGAGCATCTCTGGAAACAAAGGTTAATGTAACCGCGGCTGTTTTAGCCAATTCACATAATTCCTTTAATCTTGAATTATGGCTGCCGCTGACTACCTGAATTTCAAGTAACTGCGATGGTCTTTGAACTAGAGCTGAATTGACAGAATGGATTCCTGTTAACAAGGCAGCTGTGTATTTATTTTTTCTTTTCATCTGTTTTCACCCAAGCAAAGTCTATTTTTCGTTCTTCCATATTTACATTCAACACTTCCACCCTCAAATTATCAGCCAATCTGAAGTTTTTACCTGAGCGTTCACCGCTCAAGCGGTGATGAGATGGGTCAAAGTGATAATAATCATTTGGCAGAGCAGTTACATGCACCAAGCCACTAATTCTACTTTCGAGCAATTCCACAAACAGACCAAAGGCAGTTACACCTGTAACTTGTGCATCAAATTGCTTGCCGATATGTTGTTCCAACCAAGCACACTTCAAGCGTTCATCAACATCGCGCGAGGCCTCTTCTGCCCTCCTTTCAAGCATAGAGCAACGGTTGCCAAGGTCTTTCATTACCTGGGCGCTACTGTTGTCTTTCTGGCGATCGATGATATACCCAATTGCACGATGTACCTGCAGATCGGGGTAGCGTCTAATTGGCGAGGTGAAATGGCAATAAGCATTTAAAGCCAAGCCAAAGTGGCCGAGATTTTCAGGTAAATAAACCGCCATGCTCATTGAGCGTAACAGCACTGCCTCAATCAGCAGTCGATCCGGTCTATCTGCAACCAATTTAACGATTGCGGCTAAATCTTTTGGTGTTGGATTTTCTTTCCAGCCAATCGGAATACCTTGTGCGCGTAAGAATAAATTCAACTTCTCTAGCTTCATTGGTGGTGGCGATTCGTGCACCCTGAATAAAGCTGGTACTTTGTTACGTTCGAGGAAACGCGCAGCTTCCACATTCGCAGCAATCATGCATTCTTCAATTATTTTATGCGCATCATTCCGGCTGTAAGGAACAATATCTTTAACCTCACCACCAGGGCCAAAGCGAAACTGGACCTCAGTGCTGTTAAAGTCGATAGTTCCGCGTCGCTGCCGTTGCTTTCTGAATGCATGGTACAAATCATTAATATCATCGAGCATTGCTGCAACTGCTGGCATTTTCTTGCGGTCGGGAGAGGACTTCTCAGAAATCATCTGCCAAGCCTGATCATAGGTCAGGCGAGCATGTGAATATATTACCGCACGATAAAAACGCGAACGCTTAACCATGCCATCTTTACCAATCTGCATATCGCAGATCATTGCCAGCCTGTCAACCTCTGGTTTCAAAGAGCAAAGGCCATTTGAAAGCTCTTCAGGCAGCATTGGTAGAACTCGATTGGGGAAATACACCGAAGTACCGCGATTTAGCGCCTCAATATCCAATGGAGATTGCGGGGTCACATAACTGGAGACATCGGCAATAGCAACTACCAGTTGCCAGCCCTTAT
>CAZEFU010000187.1:0-4398 GCA_964511515.1 uncultured Wenzhouxiangellaceae bacterium | reverse complement strand
TGATGGGGACGAGCCTGACTATAATACCCAGCAATATATTATACAATCGCTATTCTTGCTTCATAAAAGATCGATGATCGGTTTGTGGTACCCATTTTACCTTCAAACTTCTGAAGAAACGCTCCATCGGAGAATTATTCCAACAATTCCCACGACGACTCATGCTTTGTTTTATTTGATAACGCCACAGGTACTGCCGAAACTTTCTATTGTTGTAGTGGCAACCTCGATCTGAATGAAACATCATATTCTTGGGGCGTCCTGGCAATTCAAAAACCATGGATAAAGCATCCACAGCTAACTAACTGTTGGCTGAGATGACAATATCACCTCTAATTAGGTGGCCAAATTTAATATGTTACAACAGTGAGAAGACAGCGTTAGAATTAGCCATGGGCATATTTTTCCTTGTTGTTACAAGATGTTGTGGTATTAATTACAACATATTGAGTGTAATTTCAGATCTTTTAGGTTACAGTTACAGTGTCGTAGTCAACATTTATATTAAGATCAGATTATAATTTCAGTTATGTTACTGATGGTGTCTAAGGCGTACTTATGGGCACAGGCTCAGCATATTATATTGATAAACAAGGAAGTGCAGTCATGATGACAAATAAATCCACCCTGCAAAGCAGGATCATAAAGCTCGCTATCTTGCTAGTTGCTGTATTTTTTAGCACAACAACATTAGCTTGCACTACAGCAGCTTGGCTTGGCGGTGAAATTGGCAGCATTAATCCCAATGACCCTAATAGTTCCGTTGCCAGAGTCAACGGATTCTGTGGCCTTGAGGTAACAGGTACAGGTTATGTGCAAGATAACAGCCCTTTAGATGAAACCAGTTTTGTTGCTCGTTTCTATTTTTTACCGAAACTCACAGGGTCGGGGCTTACTGATGTTTTTGTAGCCTATTCCAATGAAGGCTCACCAACTGCAGCAATCACGATTCGTTTCGATGGAACTAATATTATTCTGGATGCTACTGCTCTAGGTGGAACCAGCATCTCTGTGGCGGCCGTCACAGGTTGGAACCTGGTTGAATTTGCTTGGGAAAGCGGCACTACTGGTAATCTTTGGGTAAATGCTGATGCAACAAATGACCCAGCGAGTGCAACCTTCACCCCAGGTACGGGTGATATTGGTTTGGTTAGGCTTGGCTTACCAAACGGAATTGGTACTTTTACAGGTGGCAGTGTGATATTTGATGACTATGTATCCAATCGCACCCAGGCTGTTGGTATGTTGCTAGCGGGTGATGCTAACCTCGATGGCGATATTGATGGTGCTGATAATAACATGGTGGTGGCTGAGTTTCTTTCCGGGACTTTGGCCAATGGAGTAGTCGATTGCAATCTAGACGGATCTGTTGATTCAGTAGATATTAACTGCATGGTTGCAGCATTCGATTAACCCCTAGATCTAATCTCAAGTAATTAGTCAGATAGCAAAATCAAATTTTTATGGAGTTCGGGATGAGAATTAAAATACAGATAATTACAACCTTAGTGTTGTTTCTCGCGGCAGGGAATGCCTTTACACAATCAATAACCGTACCAACCGAGACAGTTAATCAAGGCGGTACCGCCACTGTAGTGCTTTCTTACGCCACGGGCGGTGGTGTTAACAATTTTAATTTCCGCTTGTATTATGACGACAATATCGTAGATGAAAGTGAGCTATCGCTAGGTGTATCCTGTGATAGTGCTGCTATTGCTATATCCTCACTCACTTGTTCTGTAGACACAGTATTAAACAGAATTTCAGGCATCGGGGTTAATCTTGGTGGTGCTCTAGTTTCAGGTAATTTTGCAACAGTTACTCTACCTACCTTAGGTGGTGCAGCGTTTGGTGATTCAGTCAATAACATCGAAATAACCTTCGCCGCTGGCGTAGTCGGAACATCAGCTGACTCTACTTGGACACTCACAGTAGCTGCGGCTCTTTTGGATCAAACGATTACCAGCTTTACATCAACGCCAGCAATACTTACTTTTCCTAGTGGTGATGGTCAACTTGCAGCGGTTGCAGATTCCGGCTTGACAGTAACTGATTTTGGTGTGCAATCTGGCCCTTGTACAGTGTCTGGCAGCACTGTTACTCCAACTGGCGCTGGTGTATGTGTAGTGACAGCTGACCAGGCGGGTAGCGCTAGCTATAATCCTGCCCCACAGGAGACTTTGAACATTACTGTCATCATAACTGAGGGGGATTCCGATGGAGATGGCATACCCGATGTACTGGATAATACCCCAAATACAGCGGACCCTAATTTCTGTACAGACGATAACACCCTCCTTAGCGGTATATTCGTTAGCGGTACCCAAACAGTCTGCCGGGCGGATGTATCAATTACCACCGATACAAATCTGCTAATAGAAAATAATGCCACTCTGGTCTTAATTGCACCTGATGTGTTTCTTCCTGACGACTTTACTGCCGAACTTGGCAGCATACTCCTCATCAGCCAGCCAACGCCACCTTAAAGGTGTCTACGAAAGAGTAAATTACCCCGCTTATTATTAAGCGGGGTAATAAGTTATTTAACCTTACGGTTTCTGACGACAATCAGCCCACTGATTGTTGGTTGATAGTGCAAAGGGGGTCAGAGTAAAGCGCAGATAACGCTATTTCAAGCCATTTATGATTGCTTTACTCTGGCACCACTTTACTCCGACCCTCTTTTGTTTTTTCTGGGGGGATTTGGCGTTGGTTGTAGTTTGAGGCCATTACTTGGGCGTATGCGCCGGCGTTGGCGATTAACATGATATCGCCTTCAACACATTGGGGTAACCAGCGATCGTGACCGAGTACATCGCCAGTCTCGCAAATTGGGCCTACTACATCGGCGAGCATGCTGGCTGGGGTATCTGATCTGGAAAGATTTACAATTTGGTGGAATGCGCCATAAAGGCTGGGACGAATGAGTGCATTCATACCGGTAGATATTCCAACAAATGCTTTGCCACCTTTGGTTTTTATCTGCGTAACCCGGGCTAGTAATACTCCTGCAGTAGATACAAGATAACGACCAGGCTCGGTCCAGAGCTCAAACTGAGGGTATTGTGTTTTGAAATAATCTAACAGGCTTTGAAGTTGCATTACATCCAATACTGGCTGACCGGTTTGCTCGGTCACTCCAAAGCCGCCGCCTAGGTCCAAGACTCGCACTGCAGGAAAAGTTCTGGCTATATCGGCCAAAAAGCTTGCTGTTCTTAACCATGTTTGCGGATCATGAATACCACTACCAGCGTGCACATGCAGGGCATACACATCAATTTCATGTTGCTTGCATAGTTGCTGCAACTGCTCAACCTCACTTACTGCAATACCGAATTTTGATTGCCGCCCGGTAGTTTGCACATGCTTGTGGTGTCCAGCAGAAAGAACTCCTGGGTCTAATCTGATTATTAATGGCCGGCCACTAAAGACCTGTGGATGCGCCTGCAAGCAATAAAGATTATCCAGGGTCACCCTACAACCAAGGGCATAGGCCTGCTCGTACTCATTTATTGCTGCGAAATTTGGGGTAAATAAAATTCGGTCGGGATCGAGCCCAGGCAATACACGCAGAAGGTGTTGTATTTCGCCTATAGAGACACAATCGAAATCGATTCCTAGCTCAGCCAGTAAAGCTAATACCGCAGGATTATTGTTGGCCTTCATTGCATAATGCACTCTGGAAAACGCTGTGACCTGCAACATTCGCTTTGCTGCTTTCTCAATTTCTGGCAGTGAATATATATAACAGGCTTCATCCTCGGCGAGTATATCGATCAGGCTCTCGGCTTCACCTTGCCACCAACTATTTTCAGATTGCAGCTCCTGCACAGCACCAACATCTGCCGCTTGCAGCTCCAACCAGCTTGGTCCGAAAATATCATCGCTGCTGCTACCGGTAAAAAAGCTACTATGCAGTAAATCAACTAAAGGCTCGGCTTCGTCCTGATCGACAGCGATAGATAAATTTAGATCACTGGCAGATTGCGAGAGCAAATATATCTTTTTGTCTTCAAATAAACTAAAAGCCGGGCCTAAACGATGCAAAATTGAGCGGATTTTACTGCCTACCAAAGTAACTGTAGCCACGGGGCCGATAAGCTCTGGCTCACAATAGGCACGGAGATCAACCAATAACGATTCCAGTGTATCTAGAGCAAGTACATTATTGCCACTATCTAAAGATACGGTTACGTTGCTTTCTGAGGTGCTAACCAAGTCAATTGATATTGCCGCACGCTTGAAGCATGAAAAGATATCTGCCAAAAACCCGGCATGCTGCCACATGCTTAATGTCTCCATTGATATCAACCAGATTCCTTGCTTGCTGGAAACCCCTTTGACACATGGTCGCGAACGTGCCTGTTTGGAGATTACGGTGCCTTGAACTTCAGGCCT
>CAZEFU010000186.1:0-4429 GCA_964511515.1 uncultured Wenzhouxiangellaceae bacterium | reverse complement strand
CGTCATTGGCTTAAATCCGAAAGCTACATCCAGGCGATAATAGTTAGCACTATAGTTCAGCGGGTTATTGGCAACATCAGACTGGCTCGCAAACTCCAGACCATAGCTAAGCCTGGAGTCTTTACCACCAATTTTTCCAGACCATTTCAGACCCAGGGTACTTGTAGAGAAGGCCGCCGCATCTTCATTATCAATGTTATACCAATAGCCGACCAACTTACCAAGCCCATCGATTGGGAATGCTAGATTGGCAAGAAATGTATCCTGCCTATGATCACCAGCAGCTACGCTATCGCCAAAGATTCGGTTTACATTCCAGACATAGCTAACAAATAATTTCGCCTTGTTGCTAAACTTTGAAGTATAAGAAACAGCATCGTAGGTCTGCTCATTCTGGCGCCAGCCAACTCCACCAACGAAGCGCTGATTATCCAGAAGGATTCGCTGTCTACCAAAACGTAAATTACTATCATCGCTAAAGTTATAATCCAAATAGGCTTGGTTAAATTCGGTACCACTTGGGTCAGCAACTACCGGGTAGATACTTTTGCCAGGAGGGGATGTACCCGCACCGCTGTTAAAATTATCCACAAGAAGATGACTGACATTTTCAGCTTCCAGAAATACGCTGAAGCCATTCCAGCGACCAGTGCGATAATTTAAGCGAGTACGCAGGGTAGATGCGTTAGCATTCTCATTAAAACCATCCTGATCTACAAATTCATAGCGGTAACGTAGTGTGATTTGTGCTTTACCCGCAGTTACTGCATCAGCAAAAGAGCCTTCTTCTGCCAAAACAGGTGCACTATCGAACATCAAACCAGATGCCAGAAGTACAAGTGAAAGCGTGTTAGTACGGAACAAGTTCATGGTAATTCCCTGGAGGTAAATACCTCCGATTAATTCATTAATTTAAAGCTGGGCGACGACGATACTCACTCAATTAATTCAGTAAGATTAGTAGTCACGACTTGTGTTATTAAACATCTGTTTCCCCGATTACTATTGCGTTAAGCTGCCCAGATTCTCTAGCATGGCGCATATCCCCACTATTAATGATTGCTCTGGGTTTTCATAATCATCCTAGATGGCCCATAAGAATTCACTAAGGGTCTGAGTGAATATTACTCCAACAGAGACTTTCCTGATTGACACAGATCAAAACTTGAATCAATGCTGTCCACACAACTTGACACAGGTCATACTCCGTCCATATTTCCAGCAAAAGTAGGTAAATTGAGTTTTATCAGAAGCTACGATACCGAGTATCGACCAAGACATCCTGGTGGCAATTACAGCCACTGAGGATAGTTTCAGCACTACTGGATTATTGTTTTTGGGGAATAACGAATGTTTAGCAGACAACGCTAATGCACAGATAATAGTGGAGAACTACACTCTCCATTATTATCCCCAAATTACCCTGCGCATAATTGTGCGGATAGAACAGATATACTCTATCTGCTTTGATTAAATCCCGTCTGATCCACATCAGCACCACAAGTTATATACGGCTATGATTTAAGGAGCTCGAGCTCCTTATAATATCTTTGTGTTTAGAAAGCCTTAGTTCAAATCAGACTCAAAGCCGCTTCTAAAAACCACATCTTCCAGAGTAACATACAACCAAGGAAAGCCCAGTGCGCTTGTCCAGGCCCGGATGGATGAATTATTTACTGTGTTTGCATATGAATATTGATACAGGGTATCTGCCCATGACATAAATTTTGGATTGGGGTTAGGTGCTGATATTTGATTGGCATAAACAAGGCTTGATACCCAGAACCAACCATAATTATCTGCTTCGGCCCAGCTTGCTGTAGTCTCATTGTAAACAATCTCTACTGTAGTCTCATCCGCCGCAATTCTGACAGAGTTATCAATAAAATAATTCACTGCGATTAATATTGCCTGTTTAACATCTTCTCTTCCAGTAATGCGATGATATTCGGCCATAGACTCCACTAACTGCCCCATCCAGATTGGTTGAATACCGGGAAGCCGCCCATTTGTAATAATGTAATTTGTCATTCTAGTCATAATATTATCCAGCAAAGGACGGTATAGCGTTCCTGCTGGCATAGAAGTTTCGGTACCTGATGAAAGATATTTAGTTCCCTCAGGAAATACCTTTTCCCCATATATTAAAGCTCGACTAAGCCAAGCAAATGGGCGTGTTGCACCACCTTCTACCAGAAATGACTCTCGGGTAAGGGCAATATAGGCAGCGTTATCAATTTGCATTCTAGCCAACTCTTTGGCCCACTCCTCGCCGGTTATATGGTGATAGAGCAAGAACGAACGCCAGGCGAAACTATAGTCAAAGACTGGCTCTTGACAAATATGTGTTTTGTTAAGGGTACATGCCCCTTTGCGGTGGGTAACACCTGCAAACTTATCTCTAAAGGGCTGGAATTTAACCAGGTCAATATCCATCATATGTCTAACCGCAGCACGGGCTCTGGTCCAAAGATATTCATCTCCTGTTCTCATCCATGCCAATAGCAAGCCGGTTGGCAGGTCAACCTGCAATGAGGCCCAATCTTCAACAGGCCCTTCAGCAATGGTATAAGAATTACCTATTTGATAGTCCCCCCAGTTCTTCCAGCCAAAATTATCCGCTTTTTCATCTGCTTTATCTATCAGCGCTCCTGCACTGCTTAGTAAGTTATCAAACTCAACCACGGGTTTTAAACTACCATCTATGGGATCCCACCAAGTAGGTAATTGTGGTATCTCTGGAGCCACCAACATTTGCTTGGCCGCAGCACTGCTTCCTGCCATAGAAATTACAATATCGAGAGTTTTACCCATTCCCCCCATTAAGATAGTAGGGGTCAGAATTGTATTGACCGCCATATTATTCTGACTGCTGGATATTTCAACAGGGTGATGTTGCCACAAATCGTTGACAACAAAAGATACTCCTTGTTGTGACACAATATCATTTGGTAATCGTTCTCCAAAAACCATCTCCTTAATAAGTTGCTCGTCATTATCGAAAAGCAGCAGCGACCTAGCTTGTATAGGACCTGAACCAGTATCTTTCAGGATTACGGTAGAATTATTGTCCAGGGTGTAAACCCCCAAATCAATAGGAGGATTGGTCTGATCGACAACTACTGAACTGCTACCATTAACATGATTTATTTCATAAGTTACCCCTTCTGCCCGTAGATAAGCCCAGGGTAAAACCGTGAAATCAGCTTGAAGATCAGCACTCCCTTGATGACGTGGATACCAAATTATCTGATTTTCCCCCTCACCAACAGCCCCATGCTCCAGTAAGTAATCATTGTTGAAAACCGGGTCTGTCCTTGGATTATGCCGCCACTGGTATGGTGACCCGGATGCCGAGACCACCTCGGCATAGGGGGCCGTTATATCCCCCCCAGAGTGGCTGTTGTATTGTTTGTACGTATTTATCTGAAATGTTAGGGGAGATGAAATATTTACATTAAGCTCTGAAATAAATCTGTCATCCCAAAATGGATCCCAATGTCCTTCTGTGACCCCCTGATTGTGCCGGTCAGTCATTGAGAGTGCCAAGTGAACTACAGGTGTACCCTGTTTAAATTTATACCTTGCCACATACCATAAATTATTTGTCTCACTGATCCAGCCACGCATCTCAAGCCAGTCTGAGCCGGAGAGAAATTCAATCGGTGCAGCGAAAGATAGATTCGCACCCATAAAAACCACACTGGCTCCGCCCCCATTAATTTTTTGCTGTCCTGAAACACTGCCGTCTTCGATCACATTGAAACTTGTTTTGGAAATTACCCAAGTATAATTGTCAGTAACTACTGAGAACTTTGCTGCATCTTCTGTAATCGTTAAGCCTGTCACGCTGGTGGGAATAAGCAACACAGCAAGTAGTATCAATATATATTTTATACTCTGCCAACACTTGGTCATATTCTGAGTCATTGCTTGATATTTCAGTTTGCTTTGACTAACAAAAACACCTTCTTGTGTGATGGCATATTTTACGCACATAACGAAACCTCCTTCGCAAGAGTAGAAGACTAATCACTAAACCAATCCGTTCTTGTAGCTACGGGGGGAATACTCTGATTATTTTACAGATCCATCTCTGCAGATTTAGGATCTCCGATAAAGCCTGGACGAATCAGGATATTAATTCCAGCTTTGATAGTTTGTACTGGAGCCAAATAAGTTTGATTGATTAGTTGCATGTTTTTGATGGCAAAGGGCGCGGACAAACCTGATTCTGCAATTATTTTAGAATCCAGTGGTAACGAGATTGAGTTTTGGCCTGCTGCTAGCCAGTTTGCAGACATGGTCATGGCAATAGGCTGTAGCTCACCTATCTCGTTGGTTCCCATAAGTACACCACGAACCTCGTAGCGCCCTTCCAGCCCAACATTAATACCCACTTGTAGATTATCTGGTGTCATTGTTAAAT
>CAZEFU010000185.1:0-4438 GCA_964511515.1 uncultured Wenzhouxiangellaceae bacterium | reverse complement strand
CGGCTGTCAGGGTGAAGTTGGAGTCGCTTGCTCAATGGCAGCCGGTGGCCTAACTGCTGCAATGGGCGGGACCATGGGGCAGGTAGAAAATGCAGCCGAGATAGGTATGGAACATAATCTGGGCTTAACCTGCGACCCGATTGGCGGCTTGGTTCAAATTCCCTGTATTGAACGCAACGCAATGGCCGCAGTTAAAGCAATCAATGCCCAGCGCATGGCTATTCGTGGAGATGGTGTGCACTATGTTTCTCTAGATAAGGTGATCAAAACAATGCGTGATACTGGGGCTGATATGCAGACCAAGTACAAAGAGACCTCGCGTGGCGGCCTGGCTGTGAATGTAATCGAATGCTAAGTTGCCCGCATATTTCACCAAGGCGGACCCTAAAATGAAAAATTTAATATGTCTTAAAGAGCATGGGTTTGTTACACATATTTGTTTGTGTCTACAGTCTGTGCTATCCGGATTTGCTCAGCATCTGCCTTCTCAGTTTGTTCGATCCTTGGTGAAATATGCGGGCTAGCGCTTTAATACTTATCTTGTTGCTTAGTAATTTTGCATCTGGCAAACAGATGTATGAGTACACCGATAAGCAAGGTATCGTGCATTACACCGATAAGCGCCCTGATACCAAACAACCAGTCAAATCCAGGCCCATGCGCATGCCGGCGGCATCAACGGTGGCGGTACGCGAAGCTGGTAGCCCCGAGCAACCAAGTTGGATTATGCGTAATTACTTGGCTGGTCCAATAGAAGTAATACTAACAGTTAAAAGCTCTCAATTTGCACGCACCCAGCCTGTACTGCCGGCAACCCGTGTATTGCTGGCTAATCAGGAGGAAAAAATTCTGGAGGTATTCTCAACTACACCACGAAAATCATGGAACTTTAGTTGGAACTACACGATTATCCCAGGTGATCCAACCAGCATCCCTGACCAAACTGCGATCTACCGTATCCCATTTCCTCAAGGGCAGGCTTATTGGGTATCCCAGCCATTTAAAGGCAAGCAAACTCACTTAGATAAACAATCTGAGTATGCAATTGATATAACCATGCCCGAAGGCACACCGATTCTTGCTGTTCGTGCTGGTACTGTGATGCAGATGGAAGATAATTTTTTTGAGGGTGGGGAAAAACGCGAACGCTATTTGAATAAGGCCAATCAAATCAGGGTAGTACATGACGATGGCATGATGTCAATATATGCTCACCTGAAGCTAGATAGTACCAAGGTACGTATAGGACAACGAGTTAAAGCCGGTCAACAACTAGCAGAATCTGGCAATACCGGGTTTTCATCTGGGCCACACCTGCACTTTGCGCTGCAGCAAAACATTGGTGGAGAATTAAAATCCATTCCCTTTTCATTCACATATGCTGATGGCAGGGAAATCATCCCTGATCAGCAGTTGCGGCTAGTAAATTAATCATGCCCGCTAAAACAGTACTTATCCCCTTGCCAGACTATGGTTTCGACCCAAGCGAGGCGGCAATTCCCTGGAAACTACTTTCAGAACACGGGCACATTGTTCAATTTGCCACTCCCGATGGCAAGCCTGCCGCGGCCGATAAGCTAATGCTAAGTGGTGACAAGCTCGGGGTTTGGAAACCAATTTTAAGGGCAAGAGCCGATGCCATTACAGCCTACTCACAAATGCTGGAAAGCGATGCTTATCGTAACTCGCTTACATATTCTGCTGCGACAGAGAGTGATTTTTGTGCGCTTTTACTTCCCGGTGGTCACGATAAAAAGATTAAGGTCTATCTGGAATCCGCAATATTGCAGAAATTAGTAGCCGACTTCTTTAATGCCAAAAAGCCAGTTGCTGCTATCTGCCACGGTGTCGTGCTTGTTGCTCGCAGTATTCAAGCAGAGAGTGGGAATTCTGTACTGCATGGCTACAAAACTACAGCTCTGTTGAAATCACAGGAAATGTTGGCTTTCAACCTTACTCGGCTCTGGTTGAAAGATTATTATCTGACCTACCCGGAAATCAGTGTAGAGAACGAAGTTCGCTCAGTGCTGGCTAACAATCAGGATTTTCAGGCCGGCCCTAAGCCGCTATTTAAAGATAGCCCTGATAAATTGGGCAGAGGCTTTGCACTTCGAGATAGAAATTACATCTCTGCTCGTTGGCCTGGAGATATTTACAATTTCTCTTTTGAGTTCTTAAAACTGCTTGATGATCAGGGTGCTAATTAAACCAATCAGCTAGAGATTTGTGACAGTTTACTTACGCGCAAACACCCATGTATTGTCTTGCGATAGTTTATTACTGAACTTATAACCTTCTGCATTAAAAGCCTTGATATCTTCCGGCTTGCTGAGCTGGTTTTTTATTATAAAGCGGCTGAGCATACCTCTGGCTTTTTTAGCAAACACAGCAATCATTTTATAGTCGCCGTTTTTATACTCTTTAAAAGCAGGGGTGATGATTTGCGCATTTAATTCCTTCGGTTTAATCGCCTTAAAATACTCATTTGAGGCTAAATTAATTAGGTATTCTGAATTAAGTTCTTTTAGCTGTGAATCTATATTTTTAGTAATTTCCGAACCCCAAAATTGATATAAATTCTGGCCACGGTCTGTATCCAGCTTGGTTCCCATCTCCAGTCTATGTGCCTGAATTAAATCCAGCGGCCGCAATACACCATACAGACCTGAGAGAATACGCAGATGTTTTTGGGCAAAGCTAAAATCTTCGGCGCCAAAGGAAGCAGCATCCAGGCCAAGGTAAACCCCGCCCTTAAATGCTAGCAGTGCCTGTCTGGCATTATCTTTGTTGGAATCCTTACCCCAATCTTGGTAACGCTGGAAGTTAAGATCCGCTATTGCAGTACTAACCCGCATCAGCTTACTAATATGCAAAGATGAGAACTGACTAAGGTGCGCAACGAGCTCAGTAGCACTCTGAAGAAAGTCTGCCTGAGTAAAAGCCTTGGTTTGAACAGAGCTTGTGTAATCCAGGGTTTTTGCAGGTGAAATAATAATTAGCATGTCTTAGGTGTTTTTCAGAGAGCAAGAACTTCATTGTATCAAATTGCTAATCGTGCAAGAAATATTCCTGTCTATTTATCAAATAATAATCAGCGGGAGATCCAGTGTTTATCAGGGCGTGGGCGAGTGAGTATTGGCAGATAAGTCCAGGTGAACAAAGCAAACGCCAGCATCCAGCCACTAGTAGCAACTTCTACAATCAACATGTAGTCCAGGCCAACTACTGAGCCAAAAACCCGCAAGCCAACAGCAAGCATAAATACCCAGTAAGCTATCACAGTTAGGCGTGCAGCTCGCAGGGGCCTGCCGGTATGACCCAAGGCAACCCGGGTAGTAACCGCCAAAATCATGCCGCCTATCGCCCCCATAGTAAGTGCGTGCAGGGCAACCACCGGGGAGAATATCCAAGCAAATATGGCTAAGCCCATTAACAAATAACCTATTGGAATCCATGCATAAGCCACATGCAGGATAAACAATAGCGGGTTACTACGACAGGCCCAACCGCGCCAGCGGGAGAGCCTATAGCCATGTATCAAAGATGCCAATATTGCCAATACTCCGGTGGCAGTGTGATTGGGTAAAAAACTTGCGCCCAGGCCAGTGAGAACAGTTGAAAGCAAGGCAAAACGGTTTAATTGGCTTACTGGCAAGCTGGTATGGCCATGATTACGCAGCCAATTGGCAGTAAACAGGGGTAGTATTCTTCCAGCTATGATAACCACCAACAAGAGAATGCCATGAACCAGCAAATAGATTGCGATTTTGTCAGCATTAACTACTAACTGCATAACACCGAGGTGATACAGTGCGTTTACAAGCGCGAGCACCGCTAAAATAAACACCAAGGGATAATTACGACGGCTTCGAGCAGAGAAAACCTCACGCCCTAAAAGCACGCATAGCAATACAGGGAATAACAGGTCAATTAGAGCAATTATTTCTGCCTGAATAAAACCAGCTGAAAGCATAGCTAACCTGCCGAGCACCCAGCTGAAGATCAACCAGCCAAGAAGTTTGCCGTGTATTGCTGGCCTACCCGTCCAATTTGCTACTGCAGTCAAACTAAAGCCAGCGATGGCCGCCATAGCAAAGCCGATTAGCATCTCATGCGCGTGCCAATAAGTCGGCAAGCTTATAAAGCTGCTACCACGCAAGACTAGTATCCATATCAATACGACCAGAATGGCAAATATTACATTTAGTAGAAAAAATGGACGAAAGGCATAACTTAGCAAAACTGGTGTTTTTGTATTCATAATCAAGTACTGAGCATGGTTTTATTGCAACACTGTACTCTATCTACACGCAAGGTAACAGACTGGCATCAAACGCCCTGTCGTTCTGTTAAAATTAGCTCCTTTGGCAATAAAAGCGTCAGTGACCTGGATCAGGAATAATTGTTCATGAGTAAGACCCTACTAAATGAAAAGCTC
>CAZEFU010000184.1:0-4457 GCA_964511515.1 uncultured Wenzhouxiangellaceae bacterium | reverse complement strand
AATGAAGCTGCGAAATTACTTGTCTTTGACTATCATAGTCGCCTTTTTAACCGCGTGTGGGGGCAGTAGCACCGATCGCGGAGAACCCACTAACGGCGCAAATAATCACAACGGTAACCCAACAACTGCGGTTTTAACGGCAGTATTTGACCCTACCGCTGGAAATCTTCCGTTTCCTATTAACTTGTTATTTATTGGCACAACCGATATCACTTTAAATGTACCGGTTGATGACCCTACTGACTTTGGCGACCCAGCAGTTGCCCTTAGCAATCTGGATGGTTTCAGTACGGTAGCTCCATGGGCAGCAAACTTTGTCGGAACAAATGCCTTAGACCCAGCTTCTGTAGTTCCAGGTAGCTCGGTACGGGTATTTGAGGTTACTACGGTTCCTGGCACAATCGCCCCCAATGGTCTGGTTAGAGAGTTAGCGCCAGGTCAGGATTATGTAGCGGTGGCCGCAAGTGCGACTACTCTTGCAATTATTCCGCTAAGGCCTTTGGATGAAATGACTACCTACATGGCGGTCTTCACTGATGAACTAAGTGATTCGCAAGGCAATAATGTATCAGCCGACCAAACTTATTTTATCGCCCAACGGACCTCCCCACTGGTTGACTCCAATGGTAATAGCACGGATCCATTAATTCCCGATGCAACAGCTCAGGCTCTGGAGCCTTTGCGTCAGATCACTAATGCACAGGAAGCTGTTGCATCTGCAGCTGGTATGGATCCCTCCAAGATTGTGTTGAGCTGGACTGTTAGCACACAATCAATTACACCAGTTACAGCAATTACCAATTCACTCGCGCAACCTGCTGGCACAACTATTGTGCCCTCCGGCCTGAATACATCAGCAATTGGCGGTGCAGGAATTGCTGATATTCATATTGGTGTAATTACTATGCCGTATTACGGTGGTGTTCCTAGTCAAGCAAATCAGATTGCACCACTAAATCAGTTTTGGCAAGCATCGCCCGGCGCGTATATCCCGCCATTTGATGCTTTTGGTCTGGACCCTACCTCAACTGCAATTACAGTCGCCAATCCAATTCCGGTGATGCAAGATATGCAAACAGTTCCAATTTTGGTGACTGTACCAAACTTTATGTCAAAACCAGCTGCTGGTTGGCCAGTGGTGATTTTTCAGCATGGTGTAACCAGAAATCGTACCGATGCTTTGGCTATCGCCGATACCATGGCCTCGCAAGGTTATGCTGTAGTCGCAATAGATCAGCCACTACACGGAGTGGTGCCCGCAGTTGACCCCCAATTAGCGCCTTTCTATATTGAGAATACGCCTTTTGGGCCAATAGCTAATGAGCGTACCTTTGATGTAGATTATATTGATAATGCAACGGGTGCCCCAGGGCCTGATGGCATAGCAGATCCTTCTGGTACTCATACGGTTAATTTATCAAGCTTGCTTACAGCCAGAGATAATAATAGACAGGCGTCAGTTGACTTGGGTGTTCTATCTGCAACAATATTTGCTGGTATTTCAGTAGATGGCGATGCTAACCCTGATTTGGACGGCGGCAATATGCACTTTGTTGGCCACAGCTTGGGTGCAATGGTTGGAACTGCATTCCTCGCTGTTGACCCGCTGGTTACCAATGCAGTGCTTTCTACCCCTGGTGGTGGAATAGTTAACCTGCTCTTAGGCTCTGATGCATTTGGTGACCGCATTCGCGCTGGGCTGGCAGCAGCAGGATTAGAGCCAGGTACACCTGAGTTTCAGGCATTTACAGTCGTCGCACAGACAGTACTGGATTCTTCAGATCCTATAAATTGGGCAGCGGCAGCCGCAAGCTCAAATTCGATTCTGTTGCATGAAGTCATCGATGATGGCGTAATTCCAAATAGCGTGCCAGGCGCACCTCTATCTGGCACAGAGGCATTGATCGCAGCCATGGGACTGGCAACTATCACAGAAACAACCCAGGATCTGGGTGGTATTCGTGGTGCGGTTCGCTTCGTACCACCAGCTAGTCATGGTTCTATATTAAACCCAGCTACGTCGCCAGCAGCAACCGCAGAAATGCAAGGGCAAATGGCAAGTATGATAGTTACAGCAGGCACTACAGTGGTAGTTAATGATCCTTCAACGATTGTTCCTGAGTGAGGATATAAATATGAAAACTAAAAATACCCTCAATCAAATAGTTGCTGGTACAAATTCTAGGGAAAGTAATATGAAGCATAAAAAGATGAATTACTTACGCCGTACGATATTAATCGGACTCATGGGTAGTACCATGCTGGCCACTTCAGCTCAAGCAATTGAGTTTAATAAAGGCAAGTGGTCAGGTAGCCTCGATACTACCCTTAGCTATGGTGCATCTATGCGGGTTGAAAAACGCGATGATGACAATGTGGCAAAATCGTATTTCAATCCATTTATTTCAGCATTCCCACCTGATGCGCAACGCGATGCCACAGGGCGCTTCTCAGCTAATGCTGATGATGGCAACTTGAATTATGACAAGGGCGATTTGATTTCGCATGTGGTCAAGATTACATCGGAGCTAGATATTCGCTATGGCGATAATTTCGGTGGGTTTTTCAGAGCATCATACTTTTATGATTTCGAAAATGCCAATAACGATAAGCTCAGCGATATAGCTAAAGAGTTTGTTGGTGACAGATTCCGCATGTTGGATGCCTATGTTTACGGCAACTGGTATTTTGGTGATAGATCTCTAAGTATTCGTGCTGGCCGCCAAGTAGTAAGCTGGGGTGAGAGTACATTTATCCAGGGCGGTATCAATGTAATTAACCCAATTGATGTATCTGCTTTGCGCCTTGCAGGTTCAGAGCTAAAAGAAGCATTCTTGCCTATCGATATGCTTTGGGGTTCATTCAGCCTAACTGAGAATGTAACAGTAGAAGCATTGTATATGCTTGAGTTTGAGCAAACTGACCCAGATCCAGCAGGCGCTTATTTCTCTGCCAATGATGTTGCCACACCAGGTGCTGAGTACTTGGTACTAGGTTTTGGCTTGTTGCCGGATGTTCCTGCCGCTCGTGTGCGTAGAGGCCCAGATAATTTTGCCAAAGATAGTGGTCAATACGGAGCTGCTCTACGTTGGTTTGTTCCTGCATTGAACGATACCGAGTTTGGGTTTTATTACTTAAATTATCATTCTCGCCTGCCTTATGTTTCTGCTAATGCTGTTGTTGGGACTGCCCCAAACTCTGGTTTCTATACAGTTGAGTACCCAGAAAACATCAAGATGTATGGTATAAGTTTCAATACAACCGTTGGAACATGGGCCTTACAGGGTGAGTGGAGCTATCGCCCGGATCAGCCTTTGCAGATTGACCCAGTAGAGATTATCTTCGCTCATTTGACCCCATTAAACCCGCTAATCCCACAGCCGCCATTGCGCTTTATCAGCCAGTTAGGTGAGTTTGGTGTTGGTGATTATATTCAGGGCTATGAAGAGCTTGGTGTTAATCAGGTGCAGTTCACCTTAACCAAGCTATACGGACCAAACAATCCGTTTGCTGCTGATGAGTGGGTCTTGTTGGGTGAGTTTGGTGCAACTTTTGTACCTAATCTACCACCTCTGAGCCAGTTACGCTTTGCGGGTGCTGGTTCAGATACTGGCGGCGGTCCAGATGTGTTTTCTGGCAATATGCGTAACCCGATGACAGCAACACATGGTTTTGCTACTGATTTTAGTTGGGGTTACAGGCTAATTACCAGAGTTGACTACAATAATGCTTTCGGTACCGCGTTCACATTATCTCCACGGGTTGCCTTTGCACATGATGTAAGCGGCTATGCCCCAGGGCCTGGTGGAAACTTTGTTGAAGGTCGTAAAACAGTAACTCTCGGTCTAGGGTTTAATTATCTTAATGTCTGGACTGCAGACCTGAGCTACACCAGCTTCTTTGGTGGTGGACGCCATAACTTGCTGTACGATCGTGACTTCGTATCCGCTAATGTTCGCTACTCATTCTAATTGGAGATCAGAAATATGATTACTACAAGAAAATTACTATTGATGGCGAGCTTGGGTGTAAGCCTGATCGCTGGTCAGGCTTTTGCGGGCGCCAAGCCTGATCAAGTTAATCGGCTCAGTGAAGATCTGACTCCTGTTGGAGCGGAAAGAGCTGGAAACGAAGCTGGCACAATCCCTGCCTGGACAGGCGGAATTACAACGCCACCGGCTGGTTATAAGGTTGGCGATCATCACCAGAACCCTTTCCCGGACGACAAACCTCTATTCCGAATCGATGCTAGCAATTACCAACAATATGCAGAATCTCTCGGAGTTGGCCAAATTGCCCTGCTGGAGCGGTATCCAGAAACTTACTATATGGATGTATATCAAAGTCGTCGCTCGGCATCGTTTCCTGAGCGTACCTATGAGATGACAATTAAGAACGGTGCAACAGGAGCGCTCACTAATAATGGTGATGGTGTAGCCGATGTTGCTGAAGGTTTT
>CAZEFU010000183.1:0-4470 GCA_964511515.1 uncultured Wenzhouxiangellaceae bacterium | reverse complement strand
GAAAACACATCCAGTAGTGCAGGAACCTGCATCTAGTGAAAATATTCACGCAAAAGTGGAAACTAAATGTTAAATAAAATTTCTGATAATATTTGGACTGTTGATGGAGATGCAGTTTTATTCTATGGGATGCCCTATACCACCCGAATGACATTAGTTCGATTGAATAATGGCATGTTGTGGGTTCATTCACCATCAAAAATATCTGATAAGCTTCTTGCAGAGATTTCTGCATTAGGAGAAGTGAAATATCTCATTTCACCAAATAAATTGCACTATCTGTTTTTGCTTGATTGGATAAAACAGTTCCCTGAGGCTGTTTGTTATGCACCACCAGGGCTCGAGAAGAAAAGGCCAGATATTGAATTTTCAAAAGCTCTTGGAATGAAGCCAGAAAATGAATGGCAAGAAGAAATAGATCAGATTATATTTAAAGGCAGCCCTGCCATGGAAGAAGTTGTTTTCTTTCATCGAGACTCAAAAACACTGATATTAACAGACCTTATCGAGAACTTTAAACCTGAGTCATTCAATTGGTGGCAAAGAACCTTAGCAAAATATGCGGGTATTCTATCCCCTAATGGCAAAACACCTGTTGACTGGAGGTTTAGTTTTGTTTTTGGGAAAAAAGAAGCAAAAATATCCTTAGCCAGTTTGCTGGAATGGGAGCCTGAAAATATTATTGTTTCGCATGGAGAGTGTATATTTGGCGATGGCCTTGAGTTTTTGAAAAAGTCATTTTCATGGGTTTAATTCAAATTGGACATCTCCTAATCTAGGCGTTTACTGAAGCGCTTCACCGCCAGCCCCATAAAGACCAGCACAAACAACCCCAGAATCAGTAGCTCACCTGCCAGCTCATGGAGGTCAGCTCCACGAAGCACGACCCCACGGATTAGGCGAATATAGTGGGTCAGGGGCAAGCCTTCAGCAATTATTTGCGCAGGCACAGGCATGCCAGCAAACGGGAACATGAAGCCAGATAGAAGTATGGATGGCAGAAGTACAAAAAATGCCAGTTGCATAGCCTGAAACTGATTTACTACCAAAGTAGATATCAACAAACCCAGGGCTAGGTTAGCAATGATGAATACCAGTGTGACAATATACACATCCAACAGACTGCCGTTCAGTGGAACCTGAAACAGGAAGTGGCCCAGTAGCAATACCAGGCTAACCTGGATCAGGCCGATCACTACATAAGGGATGATCTTGGCCAGCATTAACTCCGGGGTTTTTACCGGGGTGGTTATCAGGAGTTCCAAATTACCGCGCTCCCGTTCTCTAACAATAGCTACTGCGGTGAACAGAATCATGGTCATGGTCAGTATGACACCGATCAAGCCTGGAACTGTGTTAACCGGCGAGCGCCTCTCTGGGTTGTAATAAGTGCGAATTTCCATGGCCGGAGGCTGGTCGTTGTAGGGGGATGCTCGGGCCGACTGGATAACCCGAGCCAATTGTGAAGCAGCTCCCTGTACAACGGTATCGGAGCCATCAACCAGTAGTTGTGAGGCCGAGCGGTCGGCTTGTTGCAAGCGCCTGTCGTAATCGGGGGGAATATAGATGCCCACACTTATTTTCCCCCGACGCATCAGCTGCTGCAGCTCTTGCGCATCACTAGCCTGATACTTGATTTTGATAATTTGGGTCTGCGATAGATCCATTGCCAGTTGACGGGAAGCCGATGTTTGAGCCATATCGGCCACGGCGGCATCCAGATTACGGACATCCATATTAATGGCGTATCCAAACATCAGCAGCTGAATTACTGGAATACCAACAATCATTCCGAAAGTCAGGCGATCACGCAGCAGCTGCCGTACTTCCTTACGAACAATTGCAAGGATTCTTTGCAAGGATTTCATGTCGTTGCACCCGCTCTGGTGGCTGCAACAAAAACATCTTCCAGGCCGGGTTTGCTCAACTCGCAAAGGTCGGTGTGCAATCCAGCTTGTTCAAGAATTGCCCGAATAGTCGCTGCAGGCTTTGCTTGTTCTCTAGAAACCATAATTCGAAGTTGACTACCGATCTGGGCGCTGCTGTAAACCATACTTTGTTGTTCCAGAAGCTTTCCTGCCTGGCGGGGTTGGCTGGTTTCAACCACAACTATATTGGCATCAATGTTTTGTTCCAGTTCTTCCGGGCTACCTTCAGCTACCAGCTGTCCACGATCTAAAATTGCCAGCGCGTGGCAGCGTTCTGCTTCATCCATATAGTGGGTAGAAACCAGAATGGTAGTGCCCTCATCGACCAGGTCGAACAGGGATTCCCAGAAAGCCCGCCGGTTTTCAGGGTCCACTGCACTGGTTGGTTCATCCAGAAACAGTAACTCGGGTTGATGCAGGGTGGCCGCGGCCAGAGCCAGGCGTTGTTTCTGGCCACCACTAAGAGTTCCGGCACGCTGAGTTACCAGCTTACTTAAGCCATAGCGCTGGATGGCCGTGGCAATACGACTTTTCTTTTGCTTTCGCTCCAGAGTATAGATATCCGCCATAAACTGCAGGTTCTCGGTGACTGTAAGGTCTTCATACAGAGAGAAGTTCTGGGTCATATATCCTACCTTCAGGCGCAGTGATTCTGCCTCCTCAGGGATCGAATAACCGAGCACAGATATTTCACCGACGCTTGGTGTTAAAAGACCACAGAGCATGCGGATGGTGGTTGATTTTCCGGAACCATTAGGGCCCAGAAAGCCATAGATACGGGAGCGTGGGATTTGCAGGTCCAGATTCTTCACAGCCTCTACCGTACCGAAGTTTTTCCCTAGTCCTTTTACTTTGATGGCAAGATCAGATATCACTTTAGTTTTCTTCCGGGAAGTTCACTTCCAGAGGCAGGCCGGTGGGTAGAGAGTCGGCATTTTCCAGTTCTACTTCAGCAAGGTAACTGAGGCGTGATCGGTCGTGTTCAGTCAAGGCAAAGTAAGGAGTAAAACTTGCGTCATTGGATACCCAGCTCAACTGACCCCGGAAGGCTTTTTCCACACCATCGATATGTACATCCAGCTTTATTCCTGGCCTCATTCGGGCATGCTGGCTGGCGGGTACATAAAACCGGGCGTAACTTCGCGCCGCATCCAGCATTACCGCAATGGTAGCTCCGGCTTGTGGTCTTTCCCCGATCTGATAGAGGCGTTTTTCCAGTCTTCCTGATACCGGGGCATAGACCTTTAGGCGCTGCAGGCTGATTTGTGCAGATTGTAGAACTGCCTCACTCGCCGCAAGCACCGCTTCGGCCTGTTGTAATTCTTCGACGGTGGTTCCATTCAACAGGCTGCTTAAAGATTCCGCAGCAACAGTTTCCGCAGCTACGGCTGTTTTCCAGCGGGTTTCTGCATTATCCAGAGTGGATTGATTAGACAGGCCGCGTAGAAAAACTTCTTTGGCGCGTAGGTAATCCGCTTTGTTATTGCTGCTGGTCAGCTGGGCTGATACCAGCAGGGCGCGAGCTTGCTTTATAACTTCCGGTCGCGGTCCCCGGAGTAATTCTGCCAACCTTGCTGCAGCTTGATCGCGTAAAGATCTCTGTTGTTCTACCAGTGCCAGAACCTTTTCTGGGTTCTGCTCAAGAATCAGATCTCCTGCGCTCAACATCTGTCCATCTTGTACATGAATAGCGATGATTGGCTCATTGCTTTCAACTTTTAGTTCTACCCGGTCGCGCTCCAGAGTACCCACCATGAATGTTTTCTCTGAAGACTGGCAAGCACTGAGCAGGATAGTTAGTATGGCTACAGGTACCGCTATAAGAACTTTCATCTCAACATGCCTCGTTCAAGTAGGTCGCTAATATGGGTGTCCAGTATTTTTAAGCCAGCCGGTTTGTAACTCAGACCCAGCACTGGTTCTGCCAAATCCCGGGCAAGAAACGGAAACAGAGAAACGCTAAGCAGTAGCAGGGCTGCTACGGCAGGGTCAAAATCCTGTCTTAGTCTGCTAGCTTCCTTTTCATCGGCTAAGATGGCGGGTATAGCCCCACCAAGTTGTGACGCCATGTTTTCGATAAAAAATTCACGCATCTCGCCGCCGGGTAAAAACACTTCACGTACCATTAACTTGGGTAAGTTCGGGTTTTTTGTTGCCATTTCCTGGAAGAGTCGAGATATTTCCTTAACCGAAGTGCTGTTTTTTTCGGATAGAGTGGCTATTCCTTTGCGCAAAGGGGTAAAAGCTCTTTGCATGACTTGCTGCAGTAATTTCTTTTTATTCCCAAAATAGTAATGAATCAAGGCTGAATTAACCCCCGCTGCATCTGCTATCTGGCGTATTGAAGCTGCAGCAAACCCCTGGTTGGCGAACAGGTCTTCGGCATTATTCATAATGAGCTCTTTGAGCGCACCTTGCTCTGTATCTTGGGGGCGGCCACTGGACCGATCTGCTTTACTGGCGGGTAGTGTTTGTGTGTTCATATTTATATATTAATTAAACGGTTAATTAATTGCAAGTTATTATTAAACTCGACACTGAT
>CAZEFU010000182.1:3585-4521 GCA_964511515.1 uncultured Wenzhouxiangellaceae bacterium | reverse complement strand
GTTATCCGGCCATTGATTCGCTTGATGGTGGGCAATATGACCTACCCTGCGTTTATCTCAATTGCCAAGTATATTTATATTGAAGAGGCTGAGCGTAGATTAATCAATGATCAGGGAATAAAGCGCATTACAAAGTCCTCACTCGCCTTGCTAACAGGCATTGACACTAGGCAAATTACTCAGTTGATGAATATGCCAAAGAATCATGAGCTAGAGGCACAAGACTTATTACCATTGGCTCATGTTTTAGATACATGGGCAAATGAGAATACTTACAGAAGCCAAAGTTTAGACAAAGTTATTGATTTACCTGTTGCTGGTCGGGGGCTTACATTCCAGAACCTGGTTACCCGTACAGTTGGTAGAAATGTAACAGCAACAACAGTGCTCGACCGTCTTGTTACCAGCGGCAATATAGAGTTCATAGATGCAAATACTGTGCGACTACTATCCCCTTATCACTTTCCTATTGCCCGCTCAAAATACGAAATGTTGGACGTTGGTATGCAGGCAGTGACTAATTTATTGCAAACTGTTGAGCACAATATTTCATATCGCGATGATCAAGAAGACAGGTTTGTACAGCAGCAACGTTGGTCACGAAGTATACCCGCAAATAAAAAGAATGCTTTTAGGGAGCATATGGATAAATTCATTCATGAACAAATAGATCAATCGGTAAATGAAATTGAACCATTTGAGGCACCAGTACAAACCAAAGATACAGTTACCGCAGGAATTGGCATTTACTACTTTGAGAGCCAATCCGAATATGATGAGACCCCAACCCCCTTAAAAACCCAAGATTACAGTTCTTAGAAACTGAGAGGAAGACCCCCATGAAAAACACTATGATAATGATTGAACGCGATGGTACTGGAATTGAACGCGATGGTACTGGAATTGAACGCGATGGTACTGGAATTGAACGCGATG
>CAZEFU010000182.1:2954-3485 GCA_964511515.1 uncultured Wenzhouxiangellaceae bacterium | reverse complement strand
GTACTGGAATTGAGCGTGACGGTACTGGTATCCGCCGATTGTCGCTGGTAACCAGCCTATGTGTTGCCCTTGGTTTCATGACTACCACAGCTTTTGCTGATCCGACTAATATTCAAGTCGTTAGGAGCAATGATTCAATAACTGTAAGCTGGTATAACAACGGTGAACTTTATGTTGGCCGCGGTATAGTAAATGGAACACAGAGTGCTATTGCACTATCCAAGGTACCATTTAATTTACCATACTATAATCTAGATGTCGCTGGAGATGGCACTGGCACATTAGTCGCTGGTGATGGTACTGGTACATTAGTTGCTGGAGATGGTACTGGTACGTTAGTTGCTGGTGATGGCACTGGTACATTAGTTGCTGGTGATGGCACTGGCATATTAGTCGCTGGTGATGGTACTGGTACATTAGTTGCTGGTGATGGTACTGGTACATTAGTTGCTGGTGATGGCACTGGCACATTAGTCGCTGGTGATGGTACTGGTACATTAGTTGCTGGTGATGGCACTGGCACATTAGTCG
>CAZEFU010000182.1:0-2854 GCA_964511515.1 uncultured Wenzhouxiangellaceae bacterium | reverse complement strand
CTGGTGATGGTACTGGTACAAACTCAAACGGTAAATTCGCCTTCATGGTGGAAATCAACCTAGGTTGTTCATCCACTCAAGCCACAATCTATGAAACCAACAATTTTGCTGCAGTAGAGTATGTTGAAATCAAGCAGGCCTCTATTAGTGCTGGTGCATGCAACCGCACTCCTGCCAAAAGCATAGCTAAATAAATCCTTAATTAGGTTTCACCTGGCGTCCAAGGATTGGATGCCACCCTGTAAAACCACCCGCATGACCCTGCGGGTGGTTTTCTTTTTTTGTACAGGGATGTACTTAGATCGCGAGAGCACAAGGATGTGCAAAGCGATCCACTCCTGCATAGTTACTAAACTACAGTAATCAGCAATCGGGTTTATCCGAGATTCACAAGAGCATATAGATGTGCGAAGCGAGCCTAACACCTCAACGTCTTTCCGGGGCGCCGAGAAGGCGAACCCGGAATCCACTACTCGGTTTAACCAACATGGATCCCAGATATTGCTACGCGCAATTCCGGGAAGACGAGTAAGTGTAATTTTGGGAAGACAAAAAAATGCCCGAAACAGGAAAAAGAGGGGAAACCTGTTCCGGGCTTTGCTAGCTAGCAAAGGTTTTGACCCTGTGGGGTCAAATTTAGCAACCGTTTGGCAAGTGCGAAAAGAGAAATTCTCGACCCGCTTTAACGACTGAAGATATCTGTGTTAATAGGACTGTTTCTCATCTACCAACGGATAGTATCATAATGTATTAGTGATGCTTAATACAATAAAAATATTTTATTGACTTGCCCAAGTTATTTTTATGGCATACTTAAGTCCAGAAAAGAAGCTAAGTAACGACCTATGTTACTGTATTTCAATGGATTATAGAAAAATACCCCCGTTACGCGCGCTGCGCGCCTTTGTGGTGTCTGCTCGATATCTAAGCTTTACCCAGGCAGCAGAGGTACTTTATGTAACCCAGGCAGCCGTAAGTTTACAGGTAAAGCAGTTGGAGGAGTTCCTAGAAATCCCTCTTTTTGTCCGTGGCTCTCGAAGCTTAGAGCTAACTGAACAAGGAAAAGTCTATCTCCAGGATGTTTCCAAAACCCTGATAGAGCTGGTTTCCGCTACTGAGCGAGTAAGCAAGCGTAACCGCAATGTAAAGTTGGTAATAAGTGCATTAAATTCCTTTGTAGACCGCTGGTTATTACCTAAGCTACACGGCTTTCAACAGGCCCATATTGATACCGACATCAGAATCACCGCCTCGGAGTGGTTGGTAGATTTCGACCGTGACAGCGTAGATGTAGCTATCCGCTACGGCCAAGGCGAGTGGGCTGGCACTAAGGCAACCTTATTATTTCACGAAGAAGTGTTTCCGGTCTGTTCACCCACTTTGTGCAATGAAGATAGCAGCCCTTGCATTACCGATGATTTAGCAAAATTCACCCTACTTCACGATGACTATACCCGCGAAGACTGGCGACTCTGGCTGAAAACCGCGGGAGTAGATAATGTAGACTCTAACAGAGGCCTAAGTTTCAGTCATTCTGGCTTGATGTTAGAGGCTGCAGCACAAGGAATGGGGCTGGCGCTTGGACATACACCCCTAATTCAGGATGATCTCGCCTCCGGGCGACTGGTTAAACCGTTTGATGTTAGCCTGAAAGGGGAAATGGCCTACTATATAGTCACCCCAATTGGGGTAGAAACCCCAATGGCCGATGCCTTTCGTGACTGGTTATTAGAGCAAGCCCGCCAGCATCCACTTAAAAACAGCTAAATACTAGTTTCAACCGGGTGGCCAGCTAAGCGCCCTACCCGCCAATAAATGCAAGTGAATATGCCAAACTGCCTGCCCGGCAGCTGCGCCACAATTCATTACCACCCGATAACCATCATCAGCAAAACCTGCTTGCTTAGCTATATCTCTGGCTGCGAGATATAGTTCGCCAAGCAGACAGGCTTGATCATCGGCAATATCATTAATAGTACGGATTTTTTGCTTCGGGATAATCAACAAATGAGTTGGTGCCTGTGGGTTAAGGTCGCGAAACGCCAGTACAGTTTCAGTTTCATAAACAATATCTGCTGGTATCTCACGGCTTACGATTTTTTCAAATAAATCTTCTGACATAACTACTCTCACCTCATGTGCGCAAATAACGGGTAGTCACGACGCCGATAATCACGCAAAATAACATTATGAATAATGTTAACACTGAATCTGCTCCCCACTACCAATTAATTACCCGTGCTTTAAATTACTTGCAGGAACGGCAACTAGAGCAACCCTCCTTGCAACAACTAGCTACATATCTGGAAATTAGCCCTGCGCATTTGCAGCGGGTCTTTCAAAGCTGGGTTGGGGTTAGTCCAAAGCAATTTTTGCAACACCTTACTCGTAGAGCAGCACTTCAACGCCTACAGGCAGGAGCAACTGTTTTTGATGCTGCCTTAGATAGCGGGCTATCAGGTAGTGGACGCCTGCATGACCTCCTGCTCCAAATTGATGCAATTACCCCAGGACAGGCGCGCCGGGCAGGATCTGGAGTTTGTATTTACTGGGGCATATATCAATCAATTTTTGGGGCTACTTTACTCGCCTGGACCGAGCGTGGGCTTACCTTTCTGGCCTTTTGTGGTATTCGTGGTCAGCAACATGCCCTGCAGCAATTACAACAGCAATGGCCGCAAGCTAAGCTACTTGAAGAAAAAGAAGAAGCTGAGCTTTGGGGCCGGCGTGTATTCAAGCGACAGAAGAATGAGCTCATTCCACTGTGGCTTAGCGGCAGCCCTTTTCAGATACAGGTATGGCAGGCGTTAATGCAAATACCTACCAACACCAATGTCAGCTATGGAGATTTGGC
>CAZEFU010000181.1:0-4524 GCA_964511515.1 uncultured Wenzhouxiangellaceae bacterium | reverse complement strand
GCTTTGATACTGACGAGGTTTACATAACAAAGCAAGGCTCAAGTGTAATCATTACAGAGAAAAAACCGAGCTGGGATGAGTTTTTTGATTCAAAATCCGCCTTTAATGATGATTTTTTAAAGGACAGGCTAGACTGCAAACCTCAGGAAAGAGATTTTGACTAATGTATATGCTGGATACAAATATCTGTATATATGTTTTGCGCAATCACTCCAATAAACTGCGACACAAATTTAAGGCAATTAAAAACATTTGCATTTCTTCAGTGACGTACGCTGAGCTATGTTTTGGTATTGAAAATGGCGATAGTTCTTTGCGAGGAGCTCGTTGGGAGCAACTTGATGTTTTTACACAAAGGCTACTCATTAACCCTTGGGATGAAGATGCTGCAAGGCACTATGGTTCTATTAGAGCCTTGCTAACAAAACAAGGTATGCTCATTGGTAATAATGACCTTCTTATCTCTGCCCATGCTCGCAGTATGAATGCTGTGTTAGTTACAAATAATGTTCGTGAGTTTTCTAGAGTCCCCGATCTCTCAATAGAAAACTGGGTGGCTGAATAATACCGCGAGAATATGTACAGTTAGCCTGAATCAGTAGCAGCCATCAGCACCCTTCTCCACCCATTCTCCAGATGGCTTTGCGCTTAGCCCTTGCAGTGCTTAGCTGATTTGTTTCACCATTGTGATTAAAGTCCACTCTAATGGCACCACAGCGGGCAGTATCAAACACCTTGCTGCCGTGATCTAAATACCGATTAATGACTTTATCTGCTGGTAACTTAAAGCGATTAGCAAAGCCGCTAGACACCAAGGCTAGCTGTGGGTTTATTTGCTTTATAAACTCTACTGATGATGAGCTAAGTGAGCCGTGGTGTGGAATTATCAAGGTATCTGCTTGTAGGGTTGGGTACAGACGCAAGATTCGTTGCTCAATTACTTGCCCGATATCACCGCTTAGTAAAACATTCTGCCCGGCAAGCTCCAGTGCCAATACGCAGGAGCTGTCGTTACCGAGATATGGTAATTCGGGATTGGGATGCAGCACTTTTAAGATGGATTTATTCGGCCAGTAAATATTCTGCTGGGTGTTACAGGGCTTGGCATAGTTCACTGTTGGCTTACTAAGGAAATAATCGGCATGTGGATAGAGCTTGCGCAGTGAATACAATCCACCGGCATGATCAAGATCCGCATGGCTGATTACTATTGTTGTAAGTTCTTTGCCGGTGTTGTTAACCGCAGGCTGTACTACCGAGGCTACCAAATCTCTGCCCTTGCCATCACCAGGCCCGCTATCGTAGAGCAATAATTCATTCGGGGTTTCTACCAGCACTGCCAGTCCCTGCCCTACATCCAGTACTTCCAGACGGAACTGTTTGTTAACATTGCTCAGCAATAGTAATGGTAACAACCATACCAAGCCCAACCACCGAATGGGCATGGGTCGCGGCAGCAAAAGCAATAAAACTGCAATGGTGGCTATTGCTGGTAAAGCATAGCTGCTTAATTCACCAAGCTGAAAATCAATAACTGGAATGACTTTATCCAACCACTGCAGATAAAGCACCAATCTATCTAGCAGCCAGGCAACTGAGCTTAGTAGCAGGCCGGCCAAACCAGGAGCAATTCCAATTAGCATGATGGCTGCCATAGTTAAAGGCACTAATAGAAAGCCAGTCAAAGGAATCGCCAGCAAATTGCTAAATAAAGATGCCATGGGAATACGCGAAAACAACAGTATGGTTAACGGCATCAGGGCGATTACCACCACCCATTGCGCACGTAGCATTGATTGCCATGGCCTGCGCCCTGACTGACGGCCAGATAGCATTAGAATCAGGCAGGCAACCGCAGTAAAAGATAACCAAAAACCAGCATCCAGTGGCGACAATGGATCGAAAATCAACACCAGTAATAAGGCCAAAGACCAACCGGACCAAGGATTGATTTTGCGTCTCAGACTCAAACCGATAGCGATAACCAGCAACATGATCACGGCTCTCTGGGTTGGTAATGTCCAACCTGCAAGAGTTGCATAAGTAAGGGCAAATAGCATACCCGGCAATAAGGCCAGGCGGCGTTTACCTAATCGTGCAGACAAGCGCGGCCAGATGCGTGCAATTAGCGGAAAGAATAAATTCCCTAACATGAAGCCGAAACTTGCCACCAGCCCAATATGCAATCCCGATATGGCGAGTAAATGTGCGGTTCCGGTACGGGCGAATAAATCTCTTAATTCAGACCCAATACCGCTACGATCAGCTATCGACAGAGCCCTGATAAGTGCTGTGGCATCGGTGCTGCTATTGATGCTGACAGCTTCTAAATCTACTGCCAGTTGTTGGCGCCATTTAAGCACAGCAAGTTGTACATTAGATACCAGTGAGAGTTCTTGAGCTTGAATAAACTGTCCTGCTGAAACTGACCCCAAAGCACCAATTTGTTGCCTGAATAACCAGCGCTCAAAATCAAAGCCAGTAAAATTCAACCTTCCCCGAGGTGGTTTCAGGCGTAATGTTAATCGCAGAAAATCGCCAGCTTTTAGTTCTGGAGCATTTCTGTACCAACTAATTCTCAGGGTTTGTGGGAACTCTTGCTCTTGCTGTTTAACCGGACGAAACAGGAACTGTGCATCTCTGTTTGCTGGTTTGCCGACTTTAGCAGATGTTGTTTCACGTAATACTGGCAGGCTAGCCACCCAACCATCGACAGTGATTTTTTGACCAATACTTGCCTTGCTTAATTGCTCGCTACGAATATCACGAGCTTGATGCAGGCAATAACTGGCAGCTACAAGACTAGCAAAAAGTACCAGCAGAATATGCCTGCTTGAGGATTTCAGGGTAATTGTTAGAAGGACAATAACAGCGCTTAGCAGAAGCCCAATATCCACATAAATCGGAGGTAATTGCGGCAGGTTCAGGATTATTAAAATCCCGATTAGATAAGCAAAGGCAAGGTGGAAAACTAGGTGTTGGCTACTTCTCATTCCCCCTGTGCAAGCCCCCTGCTCAGATTGTCAGTGGCTGCAAACGCCCTTGGCATAGTTCAAACTGGCGGTTCATGCGCTTGGCAAGTTTGGGGTCATGGGTAACTAGAACCAAAGAGGTTTGCATTTCTCGGTTAAGTTCAAGCATTAAATCCCAGATTTGCTCAGCGTTAGCCTCATCTAAATTACCAGTAGGTTCATCCCCAAGAACTACTGCTGGTTGACCAACTAGCGCGCGGGCAACCGCTGCACGTTGTCTCTCGCCACCGGAAAGTTCATTGGGTTTATGGTTTATACGCTGACTCAAGCCAACTTTATCTAACTGCTCACTTGCAGCAGTTGTGGCAGCGTTTGCACTCCAACCACGGATCAATAAAGGCATGGCCACATTTTCTAAAGCGGTGAACTCAGGCAGCAGGTGGTGAAATTGATAAATAAAGCCCAGTTGTTGGTTACGTATCAGTTTGCGCTGCTTGGCTTTTTGCGCCCATAAGGACTGACCGCCAATAACTATTTCGCCACTATCCGGGCGATCAAGGCCGCCAAGAATATGTAATAAAGTGCTTTTACCCGAGCCAGAAACCCCCAAAATTGCAACATTCTCGCCCGGGCTTACTTCCAGGTTCAGGTCCTGTAGCACATTTATATCCACACTACCCTGACGGTATGTTTTGTTAATCTTGCTACAGGATAAAACCGGCTTGGCACTATTCATAACTAAGCGCCTCGGCTGGATGCACTCTGGATGCACGCCAGGATGGATAGATTGTTGCAACAAATGACATCAGCAAAGACAAACCTGCAAATTTATATACATCTGTCCATTTCAGGTCAGATGGCAGATCGCTGATATAGTAAATATCAGCAGGCAGTAGCTCAAAGCCAGCAAACTTCTCCAGTAACGGGAATACAGTATCAATATTTGTGGCCAAGGCAACGCCGCCCAGAACCCCGAGCAAGGTCCCGATAATGCCTATAAAGCAGCCCTGAATCATAAATACCCGCATAATTGTTCCAGATGATGTTCCCATAGTCTTCAAGATAGCGATATCCGACTGTTTATCGGTTACCACCATTACCAGGGTAGAGATTATATTAAAAGCAGCTACCGCCACAATCAGAGAAAGGATGATAAACATGACGGCTTTTTCCGTTTTAACTGCCCGGAAATAGTTGACATGCTGCCCTGTCCAATCTCTTACCTGATATAAGCCATCCAGTTCCATGGTCAGCTCCTGGGCAACATTCCATGCTTGATACAAGTCCTCAAGTTTAAGCCGTACCCCACCAGCCGAGCCTTTTAGGCGAAATAATTTGCCTGCATCACTTAGGTGAATCACCGCCATTGCAGAATCGTATTCATGCACTCCTATTTCAAAAATACCCGCAACTTTGAAACTTCGCGTTGGAGGCACTACTCCCACCGGAGTCACACGTAATTGTGGTGCATAAACAGTGACCTTATCGCCCACCATTACTGCCAGTTTTCGGGCAAGCCCAGTACCAAGCAATACTCTATACTCACCAGCCT
>CAZEFU010000180.1:0-4552 GCA_964511515.1 uncultured Wenzhouxiangellaceae bacterium | reverse complement strand
CGTTTCGCCGGTATCGGCGGAAGGTTTGTATCAATCCCCGGATCCAGCATATGCCTCCACTCTTGCCCTTAATTTTTGCCCTGGACGAAATGTCACTACGCGTCTGGCTGTTATTGGTATTTCTTCGCCGGTTTTAGGGTTGCGCCCTGGACGCTCAGCTTTATCACGCAGCTGGAAATTTCCAAAGCCGGATAATTTAATATTATCTCCGCTTTCCAGAGACTGGCGGATAGCTTCAAAATAGCTATCTACAAATTCTTTTGCTTCACGTTTATTTAACCCAACTTCTTCGAATAAACGATTCGCAATACTTGCCTTCGTTAGTGACATTATTTACCTCTCAATTTGGCACTAAGTTGTGCCTCTAGCGCAGAAATCACATCAATAATTATGGAATCTACGGTTTCGTCCTTTAGAGTGCTTGAAACATCTTGCAAAATCAAGCCAATAGCCAAACTTTTATATGTTTTTTCTACCCCATCACCCTGATATACGTCAAAAACTCGCAAATCGACCAAAAAATCACCTGATGAGGCACTTATTACACTTTGTAGCTCTGCATAACTGGTAGTTTCTGGAACTACAATTGCAAGGTCTCTACGGACTGCTGGAAAACGCGAAATTTCTTTCGCCTGTGGCAGGCTTCGTTGCTGCAATATTTCCACATCCAACTCGAATGCAAACACATCATTACGGATACCGAATGATTTTAGGATTAGCGGATGAATAGCGCCAATCCAGCCAAATTCTTTACCACTTAGTATAAGCTTAGCAGCTTGTCCTGGATGTAGCCACGAATGCTGCTTGGTAGGCAGCATCTCAACATCAGCTATGCCACGCAAGGCAATTACACGCTCAAGGTCGCCCTTGATATCGAAAAAATCCAGAGCCCGGGGTTTTTGGTCCCATTGCTCAGTCAATGCTGTACCGCTGGCAACGGCTGCCAGACGCAGACTTTGCTCGGGAGCGGCATCAGTGGCAGCGAATACATTACCAAGCTCAAATAGGCGAATACGCTCGCGCTGGCGGCGTTGATTGCTATCTAGGCTTGCTAACAAACCGGGCAGTAATGCGGTACGCATGACATCCATATCAGCAGATAAGGGATTAGCTAATGCATACGCAGACTCACCTTGGTCACAGGCATCAAGTAGCTTGTGATCAATAAAACTATAATTTATTGCCTCGCTGTAACCACTGGCAACTAGAGCTTGGTTCAAACAGATCTTACTAATCTCACGCTCTGGCATTACCGGGGTCGGTATGCGGCCGCCGGGTATGCGTGTGGGAATATTGTTATAACCATATATCCGCGCGACTTCTTCAATTAGGTCTTCTTCAATAGATATATCAAAGCGTGCACTGGTTGGGCTTACTAACCAGCCCTGCTGATTAGTTTCTAGTGAAAAACCAAGAGCTTGCAGTATGGGTTCAACTTCATTTGTTAATAATTCAGTGCCAAGGACTTTATTAAGGCGGGCTAAACGCAAGACTACCGCCTCACGCTGGGGAATATGTTGCTTAGACTCAGTAATAGTAACTGGTCCTGCTTGGCCACCGCATATTTCCAGAATCAGTGCGGTAGCTAGTTCGATAGCTTCAGATTGATTGCTAGGATCAACGCCTCTTTCAAACCGGTGTGAGGAGTCTGTATGTAATCCAAAACGCCTTGATTTACCCATGATACTGGCCGGATCAAAGAAGGCGCTTTCAAGAAATATATTTCTTGTATCATCGCCAATAGCTGTGCTGTCACCGCCCATAATGCCTGCCAGCGCAAGTGGGCCACTGTCATCGGTAATTAATAATAAATCATCTGTTAATGTAACCTCGCTACCATCAAGAAGAGTGAGTTCTTCACCATCTTTGGCCATGCGCACATCAATTTCGCCTTGGAGTTTATCCAGATCGAAAGCGTGCATGGGCTGGCCAAGCTGTAATAACACATAATTTGTGATATCTACTAGCGGCCCGAGGCTACGAACGCCACTGCGGCGGAGTTTTTCTACCATCCAGATTGGGGTCTCAGATAGTGGATTAATACCTTCAATTACTCTGCCAACATAGCGTGGGCAGGCTGCAGGCGCGCTTAAATTAACTGCAAACTGACGCTCAGTACTAGCTGCTACCGCAACTACTGGGTGGTCGATAAAATCAACTGCGCAAGCAGCACTAACATCACGGGCTATGCCTCGGATTGAAAGACAGTCGGCCCGATTCGGGGTCAGGTCAATCTCAATCAGAGTATCGTCCAGTTGCAGGTATTCACGAAAGTCTTTACCAATGGGAGCATTATTTGGTAGTTCCAGCAGGCCATCGGCATCTTCAGCTAGTCCTAGTTCTTTACCTGAGCAAAGCATACCGTTGGATTCAACCCCACGGAGTTTAGCCTTTTTGATTTTGAAATCACCCGGCAAAACAGCTCCAACAACAGCAAGCGGGGCCACCAAGCCAACACGGGCATTAGGTGCACCACAAACTATTTGTAATTCTTCACTGCCAGAGTCAACCGTGCAAACCTGTAATTTATCAGCATCTGGGTGCGCTTCAGCATGAATAATTTTACCAACGACAATATCGCTAAAAGCAGCGGCTGCAGGCTCTATTGCATCCACTTCTAAACCGGCATTGGTCAGCTTTTCTGCCAATTGCTCTGCTGATTCTGTGATTTTGACCCATTCTTTGAGCCAGTTAACGCTAAATTTCACTTGGGTACCTCAATTAATTCTGGGTGCGCCACGATTGAGATTCGAAACCTGTCGGATCAAGGCTCCAAGCGCAGGCAATAGCATGCTATTGACAAGCCTTGCAACGTAGAGGCGGCGGATTTTGATCTCAAGATGCGCGTTCATCGAATTATTAGAGTTGCCCATAGCATCGCTCACCGAAACTGACCGAGGAATTGTAAATCGTTTTCAAAGAATTGGCGTAAATCCTTAACCCCGTAGCGGAGCATGGCAAATCGCTCTACTCCAAGACCAAAGGCGTAGCCAGTATAAATTTCTGGGTCAATACTCACCGCTTTAAGCACATTTGGATGCACCATGCCGCAACCTAGCACTTCTAACCAACCCGGCTCTGAGCCATCGCCCTTATCCCAAGCCACATCTACTTCAGCTGAAGGCTCAGTGAAGGGGAAATACGAAGGCCGCAGACGAATTTCCAGTTCTTTTTCGAAAAAGGCATTCACAAATTCTTGCAATACACCTTTTAGGTCAGCAAAAGTCACATCCCGATCAACCAGCAGACCTTCTATTTGATGAAACATAGGGGTATGAGTTTGATCTGAGTCGCTACGATAAACCTTACCCGGAGCAATTATGCGAACTGGTGGTTGCTGTTCTTGCATAACCCGAATTTGTACTGGAGAAGTATGTGTGCGCAACAGGCGACCATCAGGAAAATAGAAAGTATCGTGCATAGCACGTGCTGGATGATGTGCCGGGAAATTTAATGCTTCAAAATTATGCTCATCATCTTCTACCTCAGGACCAGTAGCCACAGCAAAACCAAGCCGCGAGAAGATTTCAGTGATTCTTTGCATGGTATGGGTAACCGGATGCATGCCACCACGATCGTGGCCTCGGCCTGGCAAGCTGACATCAATTGATTCAGCGGCTAACCTGGCATCAAGCACAGCTTTTTCCAAAGCTGTACGGCGTGCATTTATAGCTGCCTGCAATGTCTGTTTGGCCTGGTTGATTGCCTGACCAGCACTCTTGCGTTGCTCGGCATCCATTGAACCTAAGGATTTTAACAAGGCTGTAACCTGGCCTTTTTTACCTAGATACTCAACCCGCACTGCATCTAGCTGCGCAAGTTCAGTTGCAGCATCGACGCCGGCTAGGGCAGATTCTAAAATGTTATCCAGTGATTCCAATTTTGTTGCTTCCCATTATTTTTATTTCAACTAGATTAAAGCGATTAAAAAAGGGAAGGACCTGGGGCCCTTCCCTTTCACTAGTTCTGATTGTTGATCGCAGTTAATGCGACTACTTTCTTAAATAGTTACTAGTTCAGGCTGGCCTTGGCTTTCTCAGCCAATGCACTAAATGCAGCTTTATCATGAATTGCCAGATCAGCCAGCACTTTACGATCAACTTCGATCTCAGCGCGGGATAGGCCATTCATAAAGCGGCTATAGGATAATCCGTTATTGCGGGCTTCGGCGTTAATACGCACGATCCACAAGGCACGAAATGTCCGTTTTTTGTTCTTCCGATCACGATAAGCGTATTGACCTGCTTTGGTGACTGCCTGTTTAGCAACGCGATAAACTTTACGACGTGCGCCGTAATAACCTTTCGCTGCTTTTAATGTTTTTTTATGCCGACGGGTTGCGGTTACGCCGCGTTTTACTCTAGACATTTCTAAATCTCCTTAAACGTAGGGTAGCATGCGTCTAACAGCGCGTGTATCTGCAGCTGTAACCATATTTCCATCACGTAAACGACGTTTACGTTTCTGGTCCTTTTTCGTCAGGATATGACTGTGGTTCTGGAGCTAATCCAGAAGTTGGTCGGCAGGCAGCATTAGAAGACCGCGAGCGAAT
>CAZEFU010000179.1:0-4575 GCA_964511515.1 uncultured Wenzhouxiangellaceae bacterium | reverse complement strand
CTGGTAAAACAGCAGCTTTCTTGTTGGCAACATTTCAGAAATTACTGGCTGCAGGAAAAAAGGATCATACTGAGGGCAAAACACCAGCAATAAGATCTTTGATAATAGCCCCGACCAGAGAGTTGGCACTGCAAATTCACCGTGATGCCGAAGTATTAGGTCGTCATACTGGCTTGGTTTTGGGTCTTGCATACGGTGGTGTAGATTACGAAAAGCAACGCCTAGCCCTGGCAGCAGGGGTGGATATTCTTATTGGCACACCTGGCCGGGTAATAGATTTTGCCAAGCAGGGAGTTTATTCGCTGCGTGCAGTTGAAATGATGGTGCTGGACGAAGCTGATCGAATGTTTGATCTTGGCTTTATTAATGATATTCGCTATATCCTGCGGCGGTTGCCTTCTCCTGATCATCGCCAAAGTTTGATGTTCTCTGCCACTTTGGGCTTTCGGGTAACCGAGCTTGCTTATGAGCATATGAATGAGCCTGAAATGATTGTGGTTGCCGGTGAGAAAGTTACAGCAGACAATGTAGTGCAATCAGTTTTGTACCCAGCTAATAACGAGAAGCTACAAATTTTGGTGAAAATGCTGCGGGCGATGGGCGATGATGCCCATGTTATGGTGTTTAGTAATACCCGTTCAGGTGCTGATTTAATTGACCGCACCTTGCGCGCCAATGGTTTTAATGTAGGGGTTATTTCTGGTCGAGTTCAACAAAGGCGCCGGCAGAATTTATTGCGTGAATTTCATGATGGTAAATTAAATATCCTTGCTGCCACCGATGTTGCCGCCCGTGGTTTGCATATTCCAGATGTTACCCATGTAATCAATTTTGATTTACCGCAGATTGCAGCAGATTATGTGCATAGGGTTGGTAGAACAGCAAGACTAGGCGCAAAAGGGGAGGCGATCAGCTTCGCCTGTGAAAATTACGCTTTTCACTTACCAGAAATTGAAACATTACTCGGCTATCGCATTCCGATGGACCAAACAGACATATCTGATTTACCCAGAATCACTATTCCACCAGCCCCACCGCGCAAACCCAAGCCGCATGGCCGGCACCGAAAAGGTGGGAGTAAACCTCGCCATTCTGGCAATCGTAATAGCTCAAGAGGTCGTACATAAACTGGCTGTATTGAGGGTATAATAAACTGAGATGCTAAAAATCGGACCACAACAGCAAGTTCGCTTTACTACCATGCTCTTATCGGGTTTGGTTGCTTGGCTGCTGATCAAAATGTTGTGGTCTATATTTATTCCTATCGAGCAAATTCTTCCTCCCGCAATTATTAGTTCTGCATCGGCTCCTTCTCAATCTGGTTCCAGGCCCGAATTATCCTCGGCAAATCTATTTGGTGTTTACGCAGAAAAGCAACTGGTAAGTCATTACAGGGACGCTCCAGAAACCAGCTTAAACCTGGTTTTAAGAGGTATAGTTTCTGGTGAGACCGATCAGGATGGCTTTGCCATAATCGGCGATAGCCGAGGAAGGGAAGCGGTTTATCGGGTAGATAGGGAATTACCCGGTGGTGGTGAAGTACGCGGAATATTCCCGGATCGTGTGGTTTTATTCAGGGATGGTCAATATGAAACCTTGCGTCTGCCATTAGATGAGAACAAAAAGGATGACGACCAGGCATTTAGTGTTACCAGCACCGAGCCTGCGACCGCATCGACAGCAAAAACTCCCCCCTTGTCAGTTAGCTCATTAGCTTCTGTGCGTAACCGTTATGCTTTAAATATACCTGAAATGGCAAATAGTTATGGCCTGGTCAAGATGCCATCTGGAGGCTACCGCATCAGTCTTGGGCGCAATGCGCGTCAATTAGTTGAGTTGGGGCTGCGAAATGGCGATATTATAGTGAGCGCCAATGGCGCTGATCTAGAAGACGAGAAAGTAGTTGAAAGTCTAATTACTAAAGTGCTGCTAGGCGAGAGACTTAGTCTTGAAGTAATCCGCGGTGGTCAAAAGCAAATATTGCAGCCAGACATAAGTTCATTATTAAAAAAATGAGTAATCTAGCTTAAATCTAATTTGGATAATTGCATGAATAAATTTAAATCAATCACTCTAGTATTCGCCCTTTGTTTGTCGTTGATAAGCAGTAACAGTTATGCCCAACTGCACACATTAAATTTACAGGATGCGGAGATTCAGACCCTGGTTGCTACTGTTTCAGAAATAACCGGGCGAACTTTTATTATCGACCCTTCAGTTACTGGAAAAGTTACTGTAATTTCTTCTGCCGCTATGGATGAGCAGGCTATTTACGCAGCATTTTTATCGGTCCTGGAAGTGCATGGTATGGCAGCGGTTGATAACGGCAATGTGATTAAGATTGTGCCAAGCATTAAGGCTTTGCAGAAAGGCGGGCATCGCAGTGGTGATTTTGCCGATGAATTGGTTACTAGAGTAATCTCTGTAAAACATATAAAGCCCTCAGAATTACTTGGTTTGCTACGCCCCTTATTACCGCCAAATGCACAGCTGGTAGCACATGATAAAGCGCAAATTTTATTGTTTTCTGACCGCGCTGCAAATATTGCCAGAATTCAGAAATTAGTTGATCGAATTGATCGCTCAGCTAATGACGAGACTGAAGTAATTGTGCTGCAGCATGCTGGCGCCACAGAGATTGTAGATATTCTGAGTAAACTTTACGCAGATAAAAAGATTCCGATGATTGCCGATGCGCGTACTAATACGCTGCTAATTTCTGGTGATAAAGCCCTGCGTTTAAAGATCAGGGCGCTAGTATCGCACCTGGATACCCCGCTGGATGATGTTGGTAATTCAACTGTTGTGTACCTGCAATATGCCAGCGCTGAAGAGCTTGTGCCAATACTGAAGCAAACAGTAAGTTTGCAGGGCGAGGGCGATAAGCCGCTTAGTGTCAAAGCTCAAATTCAGGCACATGAAGCCACCAACGCCCTAATTCTTACCGGCAACCCAACGGTAATTCGTTCCCTGATGCCGGTGATTCATCAACTGGATATTCGCCGCCGGCAAGTTCAGGTAGAGGCCATTATTGCCGAAGTTTCTGAAGAGATGGTCAAAGAGCTTGGTATCCAGTGGCAGGCCTTGCAAAACCTTTCTGGAGGGGAGGGTATTTTTGGCGGCACCAACTTTGGGACTGGTGGAAATAATATACTTGGCTTGGCAACTGGTCTTGGGAATGGCGCGGTACCGAGTAATGGACTGAATCTGGGTTATGTTTCCGGAGTTTCTACAATTCTGGGAACCGAATTTCTGGGTATTGGCGCATTATTACGCGCTTTGGGAACAGATTCAGATACTAATGTCCTATCTACTCCATCAATTGTTACGATGGATAACTCCGAGGCCGAAATTTATGTTGGGCAGGAAGTACCATTTGTTACCGGACAGTACACAAATACTGGAGCTGCCGATAGCAGCGGCGTGGTTAATCCTTTTCAGACAGTGCAGCGAACCGAAGTGGGTATTCGCCTGAAGGTAACCCCACATATAAATGAGGGAGATGCAGTTGTTCTGGATATTTTCCAGGAAATATCTTCAATAGCCCCGATAGCCGGTGCGGTAGATTTGATCACCAATAAACGCACATTAACAACCAAAGTACTGGTGCCGGATAATTCAATATTAGTTCTTGGTGGTTTGATCACTGAAGAACTGCGTGAGTCTATGGAAGGGGTTGTGGGTTTAAGCTCAATTCCATTGATTGGTGGTTTATTTAAGAACCGTACCACCAATAAAATAAAACGCAATTTGATGATTTTCATCCGCCCAAGGATTCTCAGCGACCAAAATATTCAACAGCAAATATCTAGCGAAAAATATAATTTATTACGTGCCCGTCAGCTTGAGTATCGGGAAGACTCCAGAAGCCTGACCCCAGAAGATGAAATGCCGCTGCTACCGGAGCTCTATGACTATCTACAGGCACCACTACCAGAGCCAGATCCTTCCAATCGCTGATGACTAAGCTGCAAGCTGCAAGCATTCCTCCGTTCGTATTTGCGCGCCAGCAAGGCGCAACTTTGCTGGGAGAAGATACCGATGGCACGGCAATAGTTGCAGTGCGCAAGCCTGGCAAAGCTAGTGCAATTACTGAAATGAGGCGTTTTTTATCGCGCCCGATAAGATTGGAGTTTTACTCATCCACTGATTATGACAAGCTACTGGAATCACTTTACCAGCAGGGCAGTGCAATAGAAGCCGCTGCCAATGTGGGCGAGAGCTTAGATCTGGAGCGCTTATTAGATGAATTGCCTCAGGTAGAAGACTTGCTGGAAAGCCAGGATGATGCCCCGATAATTCGGCTGATTAATGCACTGCTTACCGAAGCGGTTAAAGAAGGTGCATCGGATATCCATATCGAACCTTTTGAAAATCGCTTATCTATTCGGCTGCGGGTTGATGGTGTATTGGATGAAGTAATGACACCGCCACGACAGCTTGCGCCTTTGCTGGTATCGCGTATTAAAGTTATGGCACGCTTGGATATCGCCGAAAAACGCTTACCACAAGATGGCAGAATTTCATTAAAAGTAGCAGGTCGGCCAGTAGATATTCGTGTATCTACACTGCCAT
>CAZEFU010000178.1:0-4585 GCA_964511515.1 uncultured Wenzhouxiangellaceae bacterium | reverse complement strand
TGGCAATTCTGCCAGGCTCTTCAAGGGCCAGCTTGGGCTTCCTTTTTTATTTCTCGATCCTTTTAAAAGGTCGTTAACGATTAAGGTGGTTGAATGAGCTATGTATAGAACATTATCTACCAACTCATACAAAGCACTTTTAGGGTTTTGCCTACTAACTCTATCGTTAGTACTGCATGCGCAAACTGTGGCTGGCTCATTAACCTCTTATTCAACTATTAAATCTATCGGTTTTGAGTGGGATATTTCGGGTGATACGAATAATAATGCCCAAGCCTTGGTTCAGTATAAACCTAGTGGTTCGACCATATGGCTTGATGCACAACCTTTGTTCCGAGTTAACTTTCAGTCCTACGACATGCTTGCTGGGAGTATATTATTTCTCGATGAAGACACCGACTATGATGTGAAACTTGAGTTTTCAGACCCAGATGGCGGTAGCGAAACACGAACTGAGCTGGTACCTACCAAAGCTGTTCCAACCTTCCCTACTAGAGGTACCACCTATCATGTGACCCCTGGATCAGGAGGTGGAGATGGATCGCCCGGCGACCCATTCCGAGGGATAGCTGCTGCCCAATCAAGCGCCCAGCCAGGTGATATATTTCTTTTACACGCTGGCGACTATGGTACTGGTGGGCAAGTCTATATTAATGCCTCAGGTGAGCCTGGTAATCATATCCTCTGGAGGGCTGCAGGAGATGGCGAGGCGATTATTAATCAATTAAGAATCTCGGCAAATTACATCTGGCTACATGAACTAACTTTCATTTACCCGGATAATAACAATGCTTATGGGATAAGAACATCTCCCCCTGGGCCAACAGGTGTGGTTATCACCAGGAATACCTTTTTAAATTGCCATTACTGCATCTACCTCAATGATGGGGGCTCTAACTGGTATATAACCGACAATATAATTATTGGCGACAATGACCCTGCAGATGGCTCCAATTTTTCCGGCGAAGGAATAGAGCTATGGCGAACATCCGGGCATACGGTCGCCTACAATCGAATTTCCAGAGTAGCGGATGGCATTTCTTACCCTAGAACCAATGTGGATATCTATGGGAATGATATCTTTGAAACTTCCGATGATGGTATTGAAGGTGATTACGGCCATAACAACATCAGGATATGGGGGAATAGAATTTCCAACCCCAATAATAACGGTATATCTTTTCAGCCAATGAATGGGGCACCCTGGTATGTTTTATACAATCAGGTAGCGGCCCCCGGCCAGGACGCATTAAAGTTAAGAGACCGAACTGACAGGGTTCTGCTGGCCCACAATACTTTAGTAGCCTGGAGTGGCCCAGTCAGCTCCGGATCTCAATTCATGCGTAGTATGCAATCAAATAATAATCTTTGGATTTCTATTCAGGATAGGTATATATGGGAAGATGGCTCGGGGGGCGGCATCAACTGGCGTACAAACTGGGATTATGATGGCTATGACTGGGGAGATTATACATTTGCCTTTAAGTGGGAGGGTCAGCGCTTAAGAGGTATTCCTGAGCTCCAAAACTATACCGGGCAGGCAGCAAACTCTATCCGAATTGATAAGGATACCTGTTTTGAAACATTCGATATCCCCAGTCCGCCACCGGCCCTTATACCTTTTCAGCATATAACTTTAGCCACAGGCTGTAACGCTGTCGATGCCGGCATAGTACTGGAAAATATTAACGACAGTTATGCGGGCAATGCTCCAGATTTAGGTGCATATGAACTTGGTATGCCATTACCCCAGTATGGACCTAGAGCAAACACTAACAATCTGATTTTCAGAAATTCTTATGAGTAATTATACTATCGAGCCGTGGGCAAGGCACCAGCTAGTAATTCGTGATTACTAGTAAGTAATAGCATCTACCGCTTTGCTTATGCTTAAAATATTGTATGTCGACCCACAGTTAATACAATAACTGTAGTGGAACTGGTGGGGATGCTTACACCTCGTTGGCACCTGTCACAGTTACTGGTAATACCGAAGAAGGTAATGTGATTGCCTATACTCCTTCTTCTGGAAGTTCATCGCCGTATGCTGACATTCGGTACGCAAGGAAGAACGGGATAGCACTTAATAATGTTTTCTATGAGTGCATGTGCCCAATGCTTAGCCTTTCGTATTACAATAACGAGGCAGAAAACAAGCCAAGTGTATTATGAATATAGGGCACAACTACCGCGAGTTATAACAATCTGAAAGCAAGAAGGAGACCAACTTGCATAGTTGCAATTCAGGAATTTTAGTCTATTGGGGTAGGCACGCCACCAAATAAATTTACCGCTGAACCAGTCAAAATTGCCGATCAGCCATTAAAATGCCAATACGGCTTCACAGAATGATAACGGGACTATCAAATGACGAGTCTTGATGGTGTGCCGCTTACACTCGGTCAAGTGCGTTTAAATTAAACAGGTGCCTATAAATTAAGAAGATCGAATATCGAAATATACCAAGAAAATATTTGATATAACAAAGCTAAACCAGGCAGAGACAAAGCTAAACGTAGGCAGAGAAATTATACTAAAAACCACATACCTTACAACACAATAGTGCTATTAATATGTTAAGATGTATATGTAATATTATTGAAATAGAGAAAGAAAAGGTTTACCAATTAAACCAACCATGTTTTAACGTAACTGTGCTACCACAAGGATGTGCACTAACAAGAGGTAAGAATAGTCATGAAGACAAATAAATACTCCCCGCGGATCAGAGTTCTTAACATAGCTCTACTGTTTGTAGGAATGCTTTTTGCATCAACTACTTTTGCTTGCAGCACTGCTGCCTGGTTAGGTGGTGCAAGTGGTGCAGTTAACCCCAACGACCCTACAAACTCAGTTGCCAGAGCTAGTGGATTTTGTGGACTTGAAGTAACCGGAACCGGTCATGTTCAAGACGACAGCCCGTCGGCTGAAACCAGCTTTATTGGCCATTTCTATTTCTTCCCTGAGTTTACAGGTGCTGGCGACACAGATATATTCGTGGCTTATTCAGACGAAGCTGCTAATACCGAAGCCTTGGTTATCAGTTATGACGGCAGCAACATTATTATTGATGCTACCGCGATAGGCGGCGGCAGCGCTACAGTAGCAGCCGCTTCGGGCTGGAATCTGGTAGAGTTTGCCTGGGAAAGCGGAGCAACTGGTGATTTCTGGGTAAATTCAGACGCTACGTTTGACGCGCCCAGCGCAATCTTCACCCCTGGCACTGGCAGTATTGAAACTGTGCGGCTTGGCTCTCCAAATGGGCTTGGTGGTTTTGCCGGGCAGGCAACATTTGATGAATATGTATCTAATCGTACCCAGCCAGTTGGAGCCTTACTGATGGGTGATGCCAATGGCAATGGAAGCCTTTCCATTGCTGATGTAATTTCAATATTCAACGAGTTGAACGCTGGTTCACCAGTATTAGCACCTGGCCAACCCGACTGTAATCTTAATGGCAGCGTCACCATCGCTGATGTTCTCTGCTACTTTAACCTGTAATCTAATTACTTAGGCCTGGCTTTGCATTTATAAGGTGCAAAGCACTAGCGTAAAAACAAAAAACAAATTTGATCAATTGGAGTGATAAAATGAAATTATTAATAAGGAGTTTAGTTTTACTGGCAGGGTCTGTACTTGCCGTTACAGCTTGGGGGCAGAGTGTTGATATCGGCTCTGCCTCAGGAGCACCGGGAGATACCGGAGTCATAGTCCCAGTCAACTTAACTGCGGGCGCGGATATTGCCGGAATCGACTTTACAGTGACTCTTGCCACAGGCACACAATACTCTGCCATAACCGTTGACTGTAGTGCTGCAACCGTATCAGCAAACCTTTTTACATCATGTAGCGTGACTGGCAACGTAGTCAATATTCTAATGGCTGAGACAGCGGGAAATGCTTGGGTAGATGGCCTACTGGCTAATATCACAGTTGACATTGACGGGGCAGCTACCGCTTTGGCAGATCCCCTTACAGCTAATATGGTTGGTGCAAGTGATACAACAGGAACTGATTTAGCACCTTTACCTACTTCTACCGACGGAACTTTCACTGTTACAGGCGGAGCCCTTACGGACCAAATCATAACCAGCTTCACATCAGCGCCCCCAACACTTACCTACCTTGGCGGCACTGGAGCACTGGCAGCGGTAGCGGACTCTGGCTTGACGGTAACGGACTTTGGCGTTCTTAGCGGCCCATGTACAGTGACTGGCGGCAATATTGTTACGGCTACCGGGGCTGGTATCTGTACAGTTACTGCAAATCAGGTTGGGAATGCAACATTCAACCCTGCTCCACAAGTAACCTTGGCTATCACGATCGATCCCGCAGACCAGGCTATTTCTGGACTTGCGGCAGCTCCTGCTGCTGGTACTGCTGGCGGCACCTCTACCTTAAGTGCTACTGGTGGAGCTTCAGGTGAGTCGGTTACTTTTGGTAGCAGCACTATGGCAGTTTGTACTGTCGCTGGTAACACCGTTACTTATGTAACCGCTGGCACCTGTACTGTAACTGCAAATCAAGCTGGTAACACAAACTTTAATGCAGCTCCCCAAGTAACCCTTGATATTACTGTCAGCCC
>CAZEFU010000177.1:0-4592 GCA_964511515.1 uncultured Wenzhouxiangellaceae bacterium | reverse complement strand
TGGTGCCAATTTCTGTGTATGTAGGCTGTATGAAGCTACATGTTGGGCAATAGCCTCTAAACTCCCATGCCTCACGGGTCGGGGCTGGAGCAACTTCATCACCGCTTATTACCCAGCGTGGCTCGCCAGTGTCATCGTAGATGTAATGGATCAATGCCTTAGTAGCACCATACTCAACCGATGAACCACCAATGCCACCAGCAATATTGATATCTGGAGCCCAAGTTCCTGTGATTGGCGCTGGGCTGCCTCCCTGCATTACACAGGTATTAGTAGTAAGAGGAATAGCACTACTACCACCATATTCACCGTTAAGAATATAACTAACTTTTATATCAGATTCGGATATTGTAGTAAATGTCGCCTTCCCTACGACCGTGAATTTCTGACTTGGCGGATTCACATACGGGTTATTGGTGAATTCTAATATGTCGGTTGTATGACTATTTGTCATTGGATCCAGTGCGCCTGAATTAATGAAGTACCAGGTTGGTGTACCATCTTCATTATAGGTGTACCAGATACCAAACCAGACTTCATTACTTTCTGCATACTCAAAACCCTGTGCACCAGTAGCAGCATATGAACCATCGCCCCATAATCCGGTACGCGGTTTTATTCTTGCGCTGTCACCCTGATAAACAGCCTTAGCAGTCACTCCGATAGAGTAAGTAGTAAGATTTTCAGCAGCAATATAATAACGACCAGGATTAAGTGCTGCACCGCTTACACTAACACTTGGCCCTATAGCTGCACCAGTATCTTGACCCTTGGCTGGCAAGCCATCTGGCATTTCAGTAACAAAGGGCGCATCGTTAAAGGCATTTGAGAAAATCATACGATACACTCTGAATTTCAGTTCATTATTATCGGCAGTATCATCTGCAGTTAATGAGAAATCCACTGTTCCCCCACCAGGAGGCACATCAAAAACAAGGCGTTTATGAATAGCACCGGCCGGAAGAGTGAAAGCCGCTGGACTGTCGTTACCCAAGATGATGGTTTTTTGCAGATCGTCTTCACCAGTACGAGTATAGATAACTGGAATCACGCCCAGACCCTGAGGATTAGATGGCTCTGTTCCCACCGTAATCGCACCCCATAATTGCTCACCTTGAGCCGCTTGAACACCTTGCCAGCTAACCCGCACATTACCGTCGTCGTTTTCTGCCAAAATCGCTGGGCCTGTGGCTGTCAGGGTCATTTCTGCCTCTGCAGTAATTACAGCTGTTGTCAGTGTTGCCTCTGCCTCTGCCGGGTTCCAGAGTGCCTGCATCATTACCCACCACTTTCCAGCAGCTGGTGATTTTATCTCACAAAGCTCATCGGAAACCGCCCACAGTTGACTAAAGCAAACTAGCTCATCCTCCTCCGGCTTACCATTACCATTGCTGTCTAAGCCTACAAAAAGATCCATATCATAGGCTTGAGTGTTTCCAACAGTAGCTTTCAACATTAGGGCATCTGCAGGAACTACCAGCAGTTCAATAATATTCCCACCATCATCAAATAGTTCATGCGGAGTTTCATCGCTTGAAACAATCTCGGTGCGGATGGTTGGCCTTACCAGGCCAACTGCCTGGAATTCAGCGTCAGGCATGGCAACCAGGCCTTTAATTGGCTGCAACTGCGAACCAGATGAAAACGGCGTATTAATGAACAGCTGATCAAAATCATCTGTAACAACGATATTAATTTCAAAACCATTAGCAGTTTCAGCTAATACTTCGAGCTTAAAGCCATTACGCATATCTACAAAAGTTTCCCCAACTTTCCACATTACCCCTTCGGTAAAAGCCATATTTGCGGGGGGCGTATTTTCATCAATAATCCAGGATGGCTCGTATTTATCGAGGTTAATATGATGAATGATAATCGCATTACCCGGCAGCTTCGCCTCATAACTACCGGTAGTTTTCCGCGCCTCAACAGTATAAAAACTGTTATTTGCCAGATTAATTTGCGCCATGCGATAGTTTGTCGTGCTGGCTATCGAGGTCTCGTCAATAATAATTGTGCTGTTGGTATTTGCGTTTACGATGAAATTCTCAGCGGGCTTAATCCAGCCCAGCATCATTTTATGAAAGGCGTTAATATGTTGGCCGCGCGTACCATACACCGGGTCTACGACAACATAGGGCCAGAGCATACTCATAACATCCCAGGGATTGTCGTAAGGATCTAAATCCATATCTGAATTATTGGCATGCGGCAAGCCAAGACCGTGCCCCATTTCGTGACTAATAACGCTCACATCACTATATCCCCATGGTGGATTCCAGGTAACCCTCCAGAATTCAGCCATACCATCCAATTCTGCAGACATACCGCCACCCCAGGCACAGCAACCTAGTGAGTCATTTAACATCAGGTTGATACCGACAAATCTGTTGCCGTTACCATCTGCATCTGAAAAATCCACAAAGGGGTCAGCTGCTGCTGTGCAATCATTAAATATGAGGTCCAAATCTACATCATCGCCCTCAGCGCCTGGTGTTGGCACATAGGTCTCGTGGGTGGAAGGTAATGTCACCCAGTCCACTGCAATCGAACCGACTAAATTAATATTCTCATACGATAATTCGCGCCAATAATGATCCAGCCCACCAACTTGATTAGAATACATGCCCTGAAAGAAATCCAAATCTCTGGGTTCGTTGTTTATGTCACTGAACTTACATAATAATGAAACCCAAGGCTGAGAGCCTGCAACCCCGGCATTAGAATCATTGCTTAATAGCTCTATAGAATTTGCCTGGATAGTTCCTGATATGGAGTCTTTGCTGGTTGATTTAACTTTGACATGCTTGCCTAGCCAATAACGAATTGGAGAGTGAGACTTCATCTCATCACTAACTCTGAGCTTTACTTTTTGCCCATCGGTTTGCAAATAATAATTCACTACCGAACCTCCAGCACCGCGACCGAAGGTATCTCCATACTCAACTATCAGCGTGCCTTCATAGTCAGCAACCACTGTGTTCGATGCGAATGCAGCTGAGCTGAGTAATAACAATGCATATAAATATTTCATCTTTTTTCCTGAGATATTTGCTTGATAGGTAGAGCGTGGATTCCGGGTTCACCTATTCGGTGCCCCGGAAAGACGGCGGGGAATCGGCCCGGGAAGACCCTGATTCAGGCCTTCCCGGAAAGACATTTGATGAGTTTATTCAGCAGAACCTACTGACACTCAATAGCTCCACTCAAGCGAGCAACATTTATAGTTCGATCGAATACCGAGGTATTTGGTGCCTGCAGAGTGAAATCCAGTATTTGCGAGCCTAAGCTTGCAGAGCTGTAGGTCTGAGAAATAGTACCAACAGTAGTGAAGGTCGGTTGTACAAAAGTACAAGTTGGGCAGTAGCCTCTAAACTCCCACGCCTCTTTTGCAGGTGCTGGGCTCGCATTGCCACCACTAATCACCCAGCGCGGCTCACCGTTATCATCATAGATATAGTGAACTAGTGCCTCCGAGTTACTACCATATTCTACTGAGGAGCCACCAATACCACCGGCTATATTGATATCTGGCGCCCAGGTTCCAGTGATTGGAGCGGGGTTACCGCCCTGCATCACACAGGTATTGGTTGAAAGAGGAACTGCACTACTGCCACCATACTCACCGTTAAGAATATAGCTGATCTTCATATCGGTCTCGGAAATTGCAGTAAATGTCGCCTTGCCTACAACCGTGAATTTCTGGGTTGGTGGGTTCATAGCCGGGTTATTGGTGAATTCAAGAATATCAACTGTATGGCTGTTACCCATAGGGTTGAGAGTACCTGAGTTTATGAAGTACCAGGTTGGTGTACCATCTTCATTGTAGGTATACCAAATACCGAACCATACGCCATTTACTTCAGCATATTCAAAGCCCTGCGCGCCAGCTGCATTATAAGAACCATCACCCCAGAGACCTGTGCGCGGCGTAATTCGGGCGCTATTTCCCTGATAGACAGCTCTTGCAGTGACCGCAATCGAGCCTCCACCGGTATTTTCAGCTGCAATATAATAACGACCTGGGGTTAAGGCACCGCCGCTAACCGTTACTGATGGACCTGAACCACCACCGTTATCCTGACCTTTTGAACTAAGCCCATCTGGCATAAGTGTAACTGTGGGTGCATTATCAAAGGCGTCTGCGAAAGGCATTCTATAGATCTGAATACGTAAATCACTATTATCAGCTGAGTCTTCAGCTGTAAGCGAAAACTCTACATTACCACCACCTGGGGGTACATCAAAAACCAGGCGCTTATATATATTGCCAGACCGCAAAGTAAATGATGCTGGGCTATCGTTACCCAGAATAACTGACCTTTGCAAGTCAGCCTCACCAAAACGAGAGTAAATAACCGGGATGATACCGATATTTTGTGGGTTGGCTGAGTCTGTGCCTACAGCAATCGCTCCCCATAATTCATCATTTGTCAGCGCCTCAACATTTTGCCAACTAACTCTGATATTACCAGGGGTATCTTGCGCCAGAATGGCAGGGCCAGTAGCAATCAGAGATGCATCAGCGCCTGAGTTGATTGTTGCATGAGACAAAGTTGCCGCTGCAGCATCAGGGTTTGCCCAAGCTTGCA
>CAZEFU010000176.1:0-4619 GCA_964511515.1 uncultured Wenzhouxiangellaceae bacterium | reverse complement strand
GGTGTAACAATGAATGATAGATTAAAAATCATCGCAGATGTTCGCGAAGATGTAGGGAAGGGTGCGAGCCGCCGCCTACGTCGCTCGGGACAGATTCCTGCGGTACTATATGGCGGGGAACGTGACCCTGTATCCTTGGTTTTGCAACATGATCCAATTTTGCATCTTTCCGATGAGGAAGCATTTTATTCCACAATCATGGAGATCAAAGTTGCTGATGGACGCTCGCAGGCGGTAATTTTACGTGATCTGCAGCGGCATCCATACAAACGTCAGATTTCCCATGTGGATTTCCAGCGTGTTGATGAAAGCGAAAAACTGCGTCTGCAGGTGCCATTACACTTCCTCAACGAAGAGCAGTCGCCAGCACACAAAACATCTGGTGTAATTGTTCAGCATAACCTGACTGAAATTGAAATTCTGGCATTGCCGAAAGACTTGCCTGAGTCACTGGAAGTTGATTTGACCAACCTGGATCTGGGCGACCAGATAATGCTTGCAGAAATCATCCTGCCTGAAGGTGTTGAAATACCAGCACTGGCAATTAGCGATGAACAAAATGTGGCTGTAGTTAGTACCTTAACGGTGAAAGCTGATCAGGGCACTGGCGTTGCTGCTGCTGAAGAGGGCGAAGAAGTTGATGTTGAAGGTGTTGAAGCACCAGATGCTGACGCAGATTCTGAGTCTGACTCTGAAGCAGATAGCGAGGAATAAACCGGAGTCTGCTTTGACTCAGAAGATGTTTCTCATCACTGGATTGGGTAACCCCGGTTCTAAGTACTCTAAAACCCGGCACAATGCCGGGTTTTGGTTTATAGAGCGCCTGGCCGATAAGTTCGGTGTAAGTTTGCGTGAGCAAAGTAAACTACACGCACAGGTTGCCCGTTGCGAGATTGCTGGTAGTGACTGCTTGTTAATGCAGCCAACTACTTTCATGAACGAAAGCGGCCGAGCTTTGCGCGCGGTGTTAGATTACTACAAGATACAAAGCGATAAGCTATTGATAGCTTATGATGAACTGGATCTGGAACCTGGCGAGATAAAAATCAAGCGTGGTGGCGGTCATGGCGGCCATAACGGTTTAAGAGATATATTCCAGCACTTAGATTCGAAAGATTTTCTAAGATTACGTATAGGTATCGGCCATCCTGGGCACAGAGACAGGGTTACCCCCTGGGTTCTTGGGCGGCCTACCTTGGATCAGGACATCGAAATTCAACATGCTCTAAGCAGAGCAGAAACTGTTATGCCTGAGGTCGTTAATGGCCACTTGAATGAGGCTGTTAAGCAGCTACATACTCGCTGAGAGAATAATTATGGGATTTAAATGTGGAATAGTTGGATTACCAAATGTTGGTAAGTCCACGCTTTTTAATGCGCTAACTCAATCTGGGATTGCTGCAGAAAATTATCCGTTCTGTACTATTGACCCAAATGTGGGGATAGTGCCAATGCCGGATCCGCGCTTGGATGAACTGGCAAAAATTGTTAAACCAGAGAAGGTATTACCAACAACCATGGAGTTTGTTGATATTGCCGGATTAGTTGCGGGCGCCTCAAAAGGCGAAGGCCTGGGTAACAAGTTTCTGGCAAATATTCGCGAAACTGATGCAATTGCCCACATTGTGCGTTGCTTTGTAGATGATGATGTAATCCATGTAGATGGCAAAATCGATCCATTATCAGATATCGAGACAATTGATACAGAATTGATTCTTGCAGATATGGAAGCTGTGGATCGCGGTCTGCTAAGGGTTCAAAAACTGGCCCGTTCTGGCGATAAATCAATTATCAAGCGTCAAGAGTTTATGCAACGAGTCGCAGCCGTTTTAGCTGAGGGCAACCCCGTTCGCGATATGGAGCTTGATGCTGATGAACGCAAGCTGCTTCACGAGCTGCATTTAATTTCCGCAAAACCAGTTATGTTTGTTGCTAATGTTGCTGAAGATGGTTTTGAGAATAACCCATTACTAGAACAAGTACGCCAGCATGCTAGTGCAGCAGGTGCAGAGATTGTAGCTATTTGCGCATCAATTGAAGCTGAAATATCTGAGCTAGATGATGCTGACCGAGATGAGTTTCTGCAGGAATTAGGTTTTGAAGAACCTGGTTTAGACCGAGTAATTCGCTGTGGTTATACCTTGCTGGGTTTACAAACCTACTTCACAGCCGGACCCAAAGAGGTTCGCGCCTGGACAGTAAAGCAAGGTTCTAAAGCCCCCAAAGCTGCTGGCGTTATTCATACTGATTTCGAGAAAGGATTTATTCGCGCCGAAGTTACCGCCTATGATGACTTTATTCGTTTAGGTGGTGAGCAAGGTGCAAAAGAGGCCGGGAAATTCCGCCTGGAAGGCAAGGAATATATTGTTCAGGAAGGCGATGTTATGCACTTCCGGTTTAATGTTTAAGTACACCCAAACTTGGCTGTCGGTGTTAGATATCGGAAGACCCCTTAACTTATTCAAAGCTATTTGTAAAAACACTCCCTGGATCACTGATACTAAATATATAGGCAGCACCAGACTGGTCGGATAAATCATTCCCTTGATCACCATTTACACTGCTTGCATTGCTGCTCTCGTTTAATGCGCCTATAAGCAGTATGGTTCCGGATATGGCAACGGCAGCTCCAAACTTATCATCTTCACCGGTATTCGATGCTTTTATATAGGTGGGCTGAGACCAGGAGCCAGCCTGTCGAATATAGCTATATGCTGCACCTGAACCACTGGCCAGATCGTTGTTACCATCACCGTTTATGCCCTGAGCGTCACTATCTTCCAAGCGAGAGCCAACCAATAATATATCTCCGGAGATGGCGACTGAATAACCAAACAAGTCGGTATTGCCAGTATTTGAGGCTTTGAAGTATTGCTCTTGGGACCAAGCCCCAGCAGACCTGGTAAATGTATAAGCAGCACCTGAGGTGATTACTTGATCATTTGTTCCGGTGCCGCCCACTCCTGTCTCATTACTGTCTTCAAAGTGAGCGCTGATGGCGACAGTTTCACCGGAGATAGCAACTGAAAATCCAAATCTGTCACTAAAACCAGAGTTTGATGCTTTTAGATATGCCTGCTGGCTCCAGCTACTCGCAGAACGAGTAAAAACATATGCAGCACCTGCAAAGGAAGCGAGATTATTATCCTGCGCACCATTAACTTCGGTGGCATTACTGCTTTCATTTTGAGCACCAACGATTATGGTCTCATCTGAGATCGCTACAGAATAGCCAAAATAATCTGTCGCTTCCGCGTTTGAGGCCTTAAGAAATGCCTGTTGCGCCCATTCACCAGCATTGCGGGTGAATACATATGCAGCGCCTGAGTTTTCTTCAGAATTATCAACCTCACCACCAGTGGCAGAACTATCTTCAAGATATGCTCCAACTACCAGTGTGTCACTAGCAATTGATACCGACATTCCGAACCTGTCATTAAATTCAGTATTTGAAGCTTTTAGATAAGCCTGTTGCGTCCATAAACCTGCGTTTCTGACAAAGACATACACTGCGCCCGATGCACTCGCCAAGCTATTATCCGGGCTTTCACTATTTACCCCGGTTCTATCACTATCTTCGTAAGGTGCGCCAACTACAATGGTGTCCTCGGATATTGCCACAGCAAGGCCAAACTCATCACTGGACCCGGTATTCGAAGCCTTCAGGTAGGCTTGTTGAGTCCAGGAATCTGCAGTTCGAATAAATACGTAGACGGCACCTGAGTTACCAGCTGAATCTACTGCCCCATTACCATTGTTTACTCCGGTGGCGTTACTGTCTTCAAGACTTGCCCCCACCACCATGGTGTCACCTGAAATTGCCACAGAATACCCAAACCAGTCACTTGATCCGGTATTGCTTGCCTTTAAATATGCTAATTGTTGAATACCAGAGTCCAAAGCCTGCGGTGAATTTTGTGTATTGGAATGAGGCATGACTTTGCCAGAGTTAGCATTAGGTGCACGAGCTGAGGGTAGCTGGGAATCTGTTGATGTTGACTGAATGGCTAGCGGGTTTGTTTTATCTGCAGATATGCCATAAGTACTGAATATTATTGAACCATATAGAATCAATGCGCTTTTACGAATGCTGGCTACCATCTTTTGTTCTCTTTTTAAGTGAAGTCCATTTCTCTTAGTTAAAATAATACCATTAAGAGATGTAAGTTAGCAGTCAAATGAAACCTTTTATCTGTGTCCTTCGACCATTCCAGCCTGAGGCTAATGTTTTATAGGTTAGTGTGCAGAGTGGTTTTTAAGAAACGGTATGCCCAGACCGGGAATGATCCGGGCTACCTTAATTTCGATTCTTTGTTGATATAGTTAAGCTGGGGCAGTTTATTTGAAGAATTTACCGGCCATATTCAAAGCACTGCCCATTCCGCCCAGGCTGTCGAGCAATGACCCACCGCTACTCGACTTGTCAATAAGCTGGGGCAGGGCAGCACTCAAGCTGCTCAGCAAATCACCTTCGCCGGTTTTCAATTGTGCAGCTACCTTGGAAACAGTGTCGTTGCCAAGCAGGTCTTTCACCTGATCCATAGAGATGCTGTTATTGCCACCATCACCAAGCCATGACTCTACCATTGAGCCAAGTCCCTGCTGGTTCATCTTGGAGA
>CAZEFU010000175.1:0-4651 GCA_964511515.1 uncultured Wenzhouxiangellaceae bacterium | reverse complement strand
AATATTAAGTTCATTGGCAAAGCTACGAACATTGTCTAGCTCGTCTATGGCAATGCCTACAACCTGAAAGCCCTCGGCGCTGTTGTCGGCATGAAACTCCTGCAGCGTAGGCATTTCTTCTAGGCATGGCGCGCACCAGGTCGCCCAGAAGTTATACAAAACGACTTGTCCGAGAAAATCCTCAGAGCGCACGGTTTTGGAGCTTAAATCCAGTAATTCGAACTCAGGTATGGACTGACCAATTATATCAACCGTATTAGGTGATGGGGCGATCACTACGGCCGGCCTTTCATCCATATCTCTTGTGCTGGCATACCAAAAACCAGCGCTTGCCATTAAGCCTGCAACCAAAATAATAGCTAGCCACTCAAATTTACTCATGCTGATTATTTACCGCCTATCGCTGCATTGATATGCAGCAAAAACTCATCAGTCGGCATATAACCAATTACCCGATAGCTTTTGCGCTCATTGCCTTGCAGGTCAAAGAACAAAATTGAAGGCGGGCCGATTAAGGAGTAATGATTCACTAGAGCTTTGGCATCCTCATCGTATATAGTTGAATCTGCCTGTAATAACACTGTGTTGCTCAAGGCTGCCTGAACCCTGGTATCCGAGAATGCATTCCTTTCCATGCGCTTACATTCAATACACCAGTCGGCATAAAAATCCAGCATTACTGTTTTACCTTGCGCCTTGGCCTGTAGCACGGCTGTATCTACATCAGCGATAGTTCTAACCTGCCGAAACTGTAAGTGCTCAATCTCAGCTGATTGATTACCAGCAATATTGACGCTATGCATTGGGCGAGTCCAGTCATCCCCACCAAAGATCGCGCCGATAATTTCCAGCATACCTACAATGACCAAAATAACCCCGATTGATTTCCACAGTTTACTCCAGCCACTAGCCAGTACTGGCTCCAGCGCTCCCATATAAACACCAGAGCTGATCAGTAAGGCACCCCAAAGCCACATTATCATGCCGCCGGGGAGAATTCTTTCTAGCATCCAGATCGCCAGGCCAAGCAAGCCAATCCCAAATACCGCTTTGATGGTATCCATCCACGCACCCGCGCGCGGTAATAGCTTGCCAGCTGATGCGCCGATTATCAGCAGTGGTGCGCCCATACCTAATGACATGGCAAATAATGCCCCGCCTCCTAATGCAACATCGCCAGCACCACCGATAACAATCAGTGCAGCCATCATTGGTGGGGCTACGCAAGGGCCAACTATGAGCGCCGATAGAACCCCCATAATGGCAACCCCGATTATTTTGCCACCTTCTTGGGAGTTACTCATTTCGCTTAGACGGGTTTGTAACCGGGTCGGTAACTGCAGCTCATAGAAGCCAAACATCGACAAAGCCAGCAATACGAAAATTGCCGAAAAGCTGGCGATTATCCAGGGGTTCTGAAAGACTGCCTGTAGGTTTTGACCAAAGGCACCAATAACCAATCCGACTGCCGTATAGGTAAGTGCCATTGCCAGCACATAAACCAGGGATAAAATAAAGGCTCGTCGAGTAGTAATATTTTTACCTTCACCAGCAATAATTCCAGACAGTATTGGCACCATCGGGAATACACAAGGAGTAAACGCCAACAATAAACCCAGGCCAAAAAATGCCAACATGGCTTTCCAGGGGTGCTCAAGTAATAACTGTGCAAGGCGATCTGATTCACCAATAAGAGCTACATCAGATTTCTCAGATACCACTGGTGAAAGCTCAGCGTTAATGGCTTCGCTGGCGGCTGGTAGATCTATACTAATACTGCGCTGCATTGGCGGATAACAAATATCGCCGTCACGGCAACCCTGAAAATCCGCTTGAATTTGAACTTGCGTTGCCGGGCCGGCTTCGCGTTTTAATAAAATTGGTATTTCAACCAGATCAAAATATACCTGAACCTTGCCAAATTCAGGGTCGTCTTTAATTTTCCCCGGTGGCAGTGTAATGCCAACAATCTCTATACCTTCGGCAGACTGCAACTTAAATTGAAAATTGTCCCGATACAGGTAATAACCTGGTTGTGGAGTAAAGCGGATTAGCAGTTCGCCTGCATCCATGGCGATGGCTTCAAAGACAAATGCTTTTTCAGGCGCCAGTGCGGCAGCTTTTGCCCCAGTAAACAAACTTGTATTGCCTTGGCCACCCAGCAAACCACCAAGAGAAGAGTTATTAGCTGGCAACGCTAGCCCCTGAATAGCTGGCAACTGAATTACCAGTTGTTGCATTGTTGGTGGGTAGCAAAGTACGTTTTCCAGGCAACCTTGCGAGCGTATCTTCAGAATTAGTTCAGTGGCTGCAACTGGGCGCTCGCTGATAGCAACCGTCATCACCATCTTCTCGTGCCAGGTTTCAACTTCTTCATCCAGGAGCTTGTCGAATTTAACCACTCCAGGTTTTAGCTGTGGCTGCGCCAAGCTGATTCCATCAGTACCACTAGTTACTTCCAAAAAACGCCTATACATATAGTGCTCTGGCTTGATACTAAAGGTAATTCCGATAGTATTTTCATCCAGAACTGTAGCGCTTGGCACGAAGGCCTCATCGTAACTTAGTAAATCTTCTGGATTGATCGCCGCGGCGCTGGCAGGAAACAGCAGGCTACTAGCCAAAATCAGGGCTGGCAGGCTAAAGTTTATTTGTTGAAATAAGCTACGCATTGTTATTATCTCTATCTGGTTCTCTGCTAAAGACCGAAAATTCGCTTAATATCTGGCAACACCAATCAGCCTTGCAGTTCTGGTACTCCCGAGCAGAATTTTACCTGAGTACACGGCGTATAGTACTAAAATCGCTAGTTCGACCACATTTGTCGGCTTTCTATCCATTATTTGCACAAAATTGCTGATATTTCTATCGTCCCGCCTTGAAAACATCACCTTCCTCCCCAATTTGTTGTCTGTTACCGCGTTTCTCTCTGGTTATACAGTTGAGTAAATGCGAGATTTTTTACTCGGCGCCAACGTTATTGACGCAGGGTGTTTATTTTAAGCAATTCAATTAGGAGACATTCAATGAAGATTCGTCCTTTGCACGATCGAGTTATCGTCAAGAGAATGGAAGAAGAGCGGACCTCACCGGGTGGTATTGTTATTCCGGATGCAGCCACAGAAAAACCAATTAAAGGCGAAGTCCTGGCAGTAGGTAATGGCAAAATTCTTGAGAACGGGGATCAGCGCGCTCTCGATGTAAAAGTCGGCGACCGTGTATTGTTCGGTAAATATTCAGGAACAGAAGTCAAAGTTGACGGCGGTGAACTGTTAGTGATGCGTGAAGACGACATCATGGCAGTTATCGAAGCCTGATAACTACAGCTTTTATCCATTAAATTAAACAAATTTTGAGGAATTAATAAAATGAGCGCAAAAGAAGTTCGTTTTGGAGAAGACGCCCGCAAACGCATGTTAGCTGGTGTAAATGTTTTGGCCAACGCGGTCAAAGTAACCCTTGGCCCTAAAGGCCGTAATGTAGTAATCGACAAAAGCTTTGGTGCACCTACCGTGACCAAAGACGGCGTATCGGTTGCCAAAGAAATTGAGCTGGAAGATAAGCTTGAGAATATGGGCGCGCAGATGGTTAAGGAAGTTGCTTCCCAGACCTCTGATGTTGCCGGTGACGGTACCACTACCGCCACAGTTCTGGCCCAAGCCATGTTGCACGAAGGCCTGAAAGCTGTTGCTGCTGGCATGAATCCTATGGATCTTAAACGTGGCATCGACAAAGCTGTGATAGTTGCGGTAAATAGCCTGCAAGAAATGTCTACACCATGTGCTGATAACCAGGCAATTGCCCAGGTTGGTTCCATCTCAGCTAACTCTGATGTAGAGGTTGGCGAAATCATCGCTGAAGCTATGGCTAAAGTTGGTAAAGAAGGCGTTATCACCGTTGAAGATGGCTCTACCCTTGCCAATGAGCTGGATGTTGTTGAAGGCATGCAGTTCGATCGCGGTTATCTTTCACCTTACTTTGCTACAGACCAGGCCACTATGAGTGCTGATCTGGAAAGTCCATTTATTCTGTTACACGACAAGAAAATTGCCAATGTGCGCGATTTACTGCCGGTACTGGAAGGTGTGGCTAAAGCCGGTCGTCCATTGCTGATTATCGCTGAGGATGTTGAAGGCGAAGCTCTGGCAACTCTGGTAGTTAATAATATCCGCGGCATTGTTAAAGTAACCGCAGTTAAAGCCCCTGGTTTCGGTGATCGCCGTAAAGCCATGCTTGAAGATATTGCTATTCTTACCGGCGCTACAGTAATTGCTGAAGAAGTTGGCTTGTCTTTAGATAAAGCTACTCTCGAAGACTTAGGTTCTGCCAAGAAAGTACATATCAACAAAGAAAACACCACCATTATTGATGGTGCTGGTGAAACTGCTGATATCGAAAACAGAGTTACTCAAATTCGGGCGCAGATTGAAGATGCAAGTTCCGACTATGATCGTGAAAAACTGCAAGAACGCGTAGCCAAGCTGGCAGGCGGTGTTGCTGTAATCAAAGTTGGCGCTGCAACTGAAGTTGAGCTGAAAGAAAAGAAAGCCCGGGTTGAAGATGCACTGCATGCAACCCGCGCTGCTGTTGAAGAAGGCGTTGTTCCTGGTGGTGGTGTTGCACTGATTCGCGCAATTACAGCTCTGGAAAG
>CAZEFU010000174.1:0-4662 GCA_964511515.1 uncultured Wenzhouxiangellaceae bacterium | reverse complement strand
CTCATTTTAAACTTCTCCGTTAAAACAAGGGCTTATGCCCATAGGGATGACAGGTCGTTACACCTATGTTGACGAACTGTTTACATAGTTCTTGCATGAGTTTAACAGTAATGGCGGTTATATTCATGCTTCCACTACCAAGTCGTCAGGGTAACAATCGAAATAATAACATCAACTTCAGGATCAAAGACCAGAAAGTGTGACTTAATCTTTCAAAATAATTGTGAATTGAGAGTGATCTTTTATAAAATATATGCACTTACAGTTATTGTTTCCAGTTCTCCACGCTCGGTAAATTATCGGATTTTTTGGTCACATACATCGTTAATAATGCATTCATCGCAGTTAGGTCTGCGGGCTTTACAGATATAGCGGCCGTGCAGAATCATCCAGTGGTGGGCATGTTGATGGAATTCAGCAGGAATCATGTGCAAAAGGCGCTTTTCCACTTCCAGCGGCGTTCTTCCTGCTGCAATGCCGGTACGATTAGCAACTCTGAATATGTGCGTGTCTACAGCTATTGTAGGCTGCCCAAAGGCTGTGTTGAGTACTACATTGGCCGTTTTTCTGCCTACTCCTGGCAAAGCTTCCAGAGCAGCCCGGTCGGCTGGTACTTCACCTTTGTGCTTGGCAAGCAATAGCTTGCAGGTTTTGATGATATTAGCAGCCTTGCTGTTATATAAGCCTATAGTTTTAATATAGGACTTCAGGCCGGCCTCACCTAATTTGAGGATGGCGGCAGGAGTATTCGCTAGAGGAAATAACCTGCGAGTGGCCTTGTTAACACCAATATCGGTGGCTTGTGCCGATAAAATTACTGCAATAAGTAGCTCAAATATACTCTGATATTCAAGCTCGGTGGTTGGCTCAGGGTTGATCTCACGCCAACGGGAAAAGATTTCGCTACGCTTTTGTTTGTTCATATAAGCTACTGTTTAGTAATTGTCGCGAGTTTGGCAGTACGAGCTTGCAAGGCGTTTTTTCCGGCTACCAGCAAGCCGAGAACAATAAATGCTCCAGGTGGCAGAACTGCTAGCAAAAACCCTCGATACTCCGGGATTACAACGATACTAAGCGATTCCCCAAAGCTACCGAATAGTAACTGGGCATCTTGCATCAAAGTTCCGTTCCCTAATAATTCACGTGCTGTTCCCAGTAACAGTAAAACCAGAGCAAAACCAAGGCCCGTGGCAAAACCATCAATAACTGCTGGTAACGGGCGATTACGCGATGCAAATGCTTCGGCTCGACCAATAATGGCGCAGTTGGTAACAATTAAGGGAATAAATATTCCCAGAATATGAAATAACTCATACATCCAGGCTTCCATTGCCAGCTCGATAACGGTGACCACTGATGCCAGAATCAGCACAAAAAGCGGGATCCGGATTTCCGGGCGCAAAATATCGCGTATTAACGATACCAGCAGATTACAAATGATTAAAGTAAGCATCGTAGCCAGCCCCAACCCTAGGGCGTTAACCATAGTATTAGATACTGCTAAAAGTGGGCACAGACCAAGTAGTTGTACCAGTCCTGCATTGTTATGCCAGACTCCATTGTTAAATATTTCACCAAATCGCACAGTCTCGGTATTATTACTGTTCATTGACCCACCCCATGAATGTTCTCAGACTGCATAACTTTCGGGGATGCACTTGGTAATTGAAAGAGTTTTTGGCGATTGGCTCTCTCATATTCCAACGCTCGGCGCACCGCTTTAACTACGGCTCGTGGTGAAATAGTCGCGCCAGTGAATTGATCAAAATATCCACCATTGCGCTTTACAGTCCAGTTTTTGACACTGGGATTGGTAATAGAATGGCCAGTGAATCCATTTATCCAATCACTGCGCCGGCTCTCAATGTCATCTCCGAGCCCTGGGGTTTCGCGATGCTTGGTAACCTCAACACCTATAATGACTCCATCGATACCAATATTAACCAGCAAATCTATATCGCCGTTATAGCCATCAGCAGTGGTAAATTGCAATACCAGAGAAACTGCTTTGCCCTGTTTCCTGGCGCGGTATATTTTTACTGGCTTTTGGTGCTTGAAAAACCCCGGAGCGCTTATTTCAATGTAATCGTCAAGGATTTGATTGTCATAGCTATCTATGGGCAGAATGCGATTGAGGCTGGCAAGTACCGCCAAGTGGCGCTGCTCGGCGATTCTATCTGCGGTTAAATCCCAGGTTCCGGCGAGCAGAATTATGCTAAGCAGGGCTGCCAGGCCCAGTGTTGCACCGGATTTAAGCATACTTTTACTGATATTTTGTTCCTGCTGGTTCATTTAGGCAGACCATAGACCCGTGGCCTGGTGTAGCGATCGATTAATGGCGCAAGCATATTCATTATCAACACTGCAAAGGCGATCCCGTCTGGGTAACCACCCCAAAGGCGAATACTCAGTGTCAACAATGCAACTCCCAGCCCAAAAATCAACTTCCCTCGGCGTGAGGCGCAGCCGCTTACCGGGTCTGTTGCAATGAAGAAAGCGGCTAGTATCAATGCACCAGAGAAGATATGTTGCATAGGCACAGGGTTTACACTGGGATCATAAAGCCAGGCTGGTAAGGTTAGGAAGATTACAGTGGCGATAATCGCAACTGGTATATGCCAACTTATCACCCGGCGCCAAATCAACCAGATTCCGCCGAGGGCAAAGAAATTTGCCACCCATTCCCAGCCATGGCCACCATAATCACCGAATATTGGGTCTTGCCGGATTTCCGAGATCAAGTGATTTTGCTCGACCCCATCTTTTAATAGGTCCAATGGTGTTGCCTGTGAAATCGCATCCCAGGCAAGATTGGCTGGCAAGTTTCCGCTGAATATTGTCTGTAGGCTTTGCCAAATACTGGGTACGTATTCAGCCAGTTCTCTGGGCGGAAGCCAACGGGTAAGCTCCAGCGGGAAGGCAATAAGCACTACCACATAGCCAACCATTGCTGGGTTGAAGACATTATGCCCAAGGCCACCATAAAGATGCTTGGCAATCACAATCGCAAAGATCATACCAAGCAGGGAAATCCACCATGGTGCTAATGGGGGAATACACAGCGCAAATAGTACTGCGGTAATAACAGCGCTGTAATCAGAAAGAAAAAGTTTTACTGGTTTGCCGCGTATTTTCAGCATGGCCCATTCCAGTGCAAGCGCAAATATGACGGCAAGTGTGATTTGTACCAGAACCCCGCCCCCAAAGAACCAGGTCATGGCGACAGTTCCAGGTATCAATGCCATCAACACCTGTAACATAATTTTGCTTACCTGGGTCTGGGCTGGTAGGTGCGGCGCTCCGTTAGTTGGAAATTCCATTAGCTATCGCCCTCCGCGAGTTGTTCCTGTTTCTTCAAACGGGCGCGCTCCACCGCGGCAGCAATACTGGTTTGTTTATCATCACTACCACTAAGTGCTCTTTTACGGCGCTGGTGTCTGGCTTTGCGTTCAGCTTGCTGTTGTTGCAAGCGTTGTTCTCGGTTCTTGTATCTTTCCCTGGCGCTATTTGATTTTTGCTTGTCTTGCGCCCGCTGCTGTTGCTGTGACTTGCCATAGCGAAAGTAATTTACCAGCGGGATATGGCTAGGGCAAACATAGTCACAACAGCCGCATTCTATACAGGCATCTAGATGCAAGGGTTCCAGAGCCTCGAAGTTATCGTTTCGGATCATGGTTTGTAAGCTTTGTGGCAATAAGCCTGCAGGACAAACACTGACACAAAATCCGCAGTTGATACAAGGTAGTTCGGTTTGCTCGCTGCGTATATCACTGGCAGTTAAGGCGAGGATGCAATTGCTGGCTTTTACTAATGGCAGGCGGTCACTGCTCAAAGACAGTCCCATAAGTGGACCGCCCATAACCAGGCGCGCTACCGAAGGCGTATAGCCACCACAATATTCAATTAACTCAGAGATTGGCGTACCTATTCTGGCGCAGACATTCTGCGGGCTTTTGATTCCAGCACCAGTTACTGTAACAATTCTTTCCAATAGTGGCTTGCCATCGATAATGGCATCACTAATGGCAGCAACTGTTGCGACATTCTGCACTAATAGACCTAGAGATAAAGGCCAGCCATCGGCTGGAACTTCTTCGCCAGTAAGTACCTGAACTAGTTGCCTCTCGCCGCCTTCTGGATACAACATTGGCACCCTCACGACCTTGATGCAATCCTCCTTAGCTGCTTGCTCAATAGCTTTATCCAACACCTTCTGGCAGTTATCCATTGGATCTTCGATAACAATTACCGCTTGCGGTATTTTTAGTGCCTGACAGAGTATTTCTATTCCCTGGATTATTTTCTCTGGTGATTGCTGCATCAAAACTTCATCACAGGCAATATATGGCTCACACTCAGCGCCATTAACAACCAAGGTGTTTATTTCTACTGTACGCGCCGTGATTTTGGCGGCGGTTGGGAAAACTGCACCACCAAGGCCAACAATTCCAGCGGCTCGAATGCGCCTTATTAATTCGTCAGCACCTAGTTCGCTTATATCAGGGCAGGGTGAGAGCTCGACCCAGCGGTCTTCGCCATCAGCCTCCAGCACAATGCACGGAGTATTTAATCCAGAAGGGTGAGGGGTTGCTCGGTCTTCTATGGCAGTGATACACCCCGATGTTGGGGCATGTACTGTTGCTCCGGGGGACTTATCAGGGA
>CAZEFU010000173.1:0-4690 GCA_964511515.1 uncultured Wenzhouxiangellaceae bacterium | reverse complement strand
GGCTGATTTACGCATCGACACTTTCAGGGCATCTGGCGCTGGTGGTCAGCATGTAAACACTACCGATTCTGCAATTAGAATCACCCATTTACCCAGCGGGATTGTGGTGGAATGCCAGGACGAGCGTTCCCAACATAAAAACAAAGCGCGTGCTTTATCGCTACTAAGCTCCAGAATACTTGAAGTTGAGCAGAGCAAACAGGCTGCCGAACAAGCAGAATCCAGGCGCTTACAGGTAGGCAGCGGAGATCGCTCGCAACGCATTCGTACTTATAATTATCCGCAGGGAAGAATCACCGATCATCGTATCAACCTGACTTTGTATCGTCTAAGCGAGGTGCTTGATGGCCAACTTGATCTACTCATCGAACCACTCATGCAAGAACAGCAGGCTATGGATCTGGCAGAGATTGGCGGATGAAAAAACACCTACTCCTGCTAGTCGCAATATTGGCCAGCTTGCCAATAATGGCAGAACAGAATCTGATATTGCTAAGACATGCAGAAAAGCAGCAGATATCACCTGACCCAGCCCTCACGACGGCAGGCTACCAACGCGCAAGCTGTTTTACTAGTTGGTTGTTAAAACAAGATTTTGTTGAAGATATCAAAGCAGTTTATAGCAGCAACTACAGGCGCACACTCACAACCGCTGCAATTATTGCAGCAAAATTAGAACTTCCAGTGCGGTTGTACAGACCCCGAAAGCTTGAAGAAATAACTGAGCAACTAAATCACTCTGGCAGTAGTGTAGTTGTAGTTGGACATAGCAATACAACCCCTATATTAGCTGGAATATTAGCGCAGCAAAAAATACCATCTATGGACGCATCAAACTACGACAGTTTCTGGCGACTACAGAAAATTGAGGGTTATTTTTCAGCCAGCAAATTAGACATGCAGCAATTGGGCTGCAATCAAAGTAGCGACTAGGTCACAGCCTATACAGGCTTGGTTCTGGCACTCCAGAGCAACAATATTACGGTAATTTGTGGCAAAGCAAGAAATGCCAATGGTGCAAGTATATCCTGGCCACTCAAGCTGGCTCCCAAAATTGCCATTAGGGTACTGGCAGCAACCAAAACCGCTAAGTAGCGTAGAGCATACGGCCGCTTGCGTAACCAGAGCATAACGGGAATATACAGCGGATTAAGCAATACTATATTCCAATTATTTATAGCATCAGTGTGGGCAGTTGCCAGCCATAGCCATAGCAAGAAGCCGCCAGATAAAGAACAAAACACTAGCCAGATTGTTGCAAGCAGGCGGTGAGACTTTCTTTTTGAAGACTGCCACGGTCTGGTTGCCACCAGCACCATTAGACCGGCAAGCAGCATAGATGCTATGAACAGATATCTGAGTGGTTGCTCTGTTTGGGTATCAACACTTGGCTGGTAGTAGTCGACCATACCCCCCGCTATCTCTGGCAATTGAGTCAGCACTGTTGCCAAAACCTCAGGAATAAAAGTAGCCTGCCATTGACTTTGTGGTTGGTCTAAAGATGATCCCATTGCTATATCCATGCCCAAATATAACCAGGGGTCACCTGCCGCCGCCGTATGAATTTGTTGGCGAATATCTACCCCGGCGGGTAAATTCAATAATGTCTGCTGTAGCTTACCATCCAAAGCAAAGTCCAGAGCATCACGCACCCGGGTGGAACAATTATTGCGAAAATACTGATATTGATAATCACGCTTGGCGGGCTGGACCTGTTCGACTAAATAATCTTCCAACCGTTGGTATTGATTGGAATTTAGCTTGAGTTTTTGCAAGCTAATACTTCGGCCCGTAGATATATATTCTTCAAACTCAGCTTCTGGGCTCCTGGCTGCGGCAAAATAAAGTGTATCTCCACGTAAAAAACGGCTCAGGAAGTTCGGTTGGTTGAAATCAAAGAAACCAAAATTGAAGATATGATCAATTTTGCGGGCTGGGTTCTTCAGCCACAGGGCATTGTGTCCGAAGCGTTCATAATAAACCTCGCCTGGACCATAGGTAACCAGCCAGGCTTCTTTTGCCTGGCTATCTTCAGCGAGTAACTCTTGTGGGGGCCAAAGCAACAAAACGCATAGCAATACTAGCGTAGAGCACCAACGTAAACTTGAACTCACAAAGCCCGAACTTCCAGTTGATGCAAGCGACGATTATCTGCTTGGGTAACGGTGAATTTATAGCGATCAAGATTTACTGATTCTTTGATTTCAGGCAAGCGCCCAAATTCAGCCAATAACAAGCCGCCGATAGTACCGTAATCATGGTCTGAAAAACGGGTATCAAATTCTTCATTGAAAATATCAATTTCGGTTAATGCCGCAACCCGCCAAGTAGTATCAGATAATTTCACAATATTGGCAGCTTCTTTCGCGTCGTGCTCATCATCGATCTCGCCTACGATTTCTTCAAGCACATCCTCAATTGTAATCAGCCCGGCAACCCCGCCATACTCATCCACCACGATTGCCATGTGGTTACGACTGGCACGGAAATCTCGTAACAGGATATTTAAACGCTTGCTCTCAGGAATCACTACAGCTTCGCGCAGCATTTCCTCAAGATCAACTTCAATATCTGGTCTGGTTACATAGCGGAGTAAGTCTTTGGCCATTAATATGCCAAGAATTTCATCTTTATCTTCGCCAATTACCGGAAAGCGAGAATGACCAGATTCAATTACCCGGCGCAATAGCTCTTCACTGCCAGCATCTTTGGGGATCACCACCATCTGTGAGCGCGGTACCATCACATCGCGAACCTGAGCTTCAGATACATCTAAGGCACCATCCATCATGGCCACAACATCAGGAGTTAGCACCCCATCATTGCTAGCCGTGTGCAGAATGTCGCGCACTTCGGTGATATCTTTGGGCTGATTGGAAAATGCCCGGCTAAGTTTGTTAAACCACGACTGTCTCGAGTCGGGTTCGTCTAAATCATTGGAAATTCCGTTAGTGGAACCCGGTTGGTCGTCTTTCATTACGGTATTTTCAGCAGTGCCAAGTGCACCTAGCTCCATTATAGCGCAAACATAGAGCAGCGATAGCTTAGAAGTTGCGTAAGGTATGTTAGAACCGCGCAGCGGGGCGTAACGCACCGTGACGGTTCCGTTTTAATTCGGTAATTTATAGGGATTGGGGATTCCCTGTGCAGCAAGAATCTTAACTTCCAGCGCTTCCATTTCTTCTGCCTGAGCATCATCTAAATGATCATATCCTAATAAATGCAAACAGCCGTGAGTTACCAGATGTGCCCAGTGATCATCAAGCTGTTTACCCTGAGCTTTGGCCTCATCTGCAACTAAAGGCACACAGATCACCAGATCGCCGAGATTTTGATTCGCTTCTGCCTGTAGTTGCGCTGGTACACCGGCTGGTAAATCATGTTCTGCTGGAAAGGCAAGTACATTGGTAGGCTGGTCTTTATCGCGGTACTGCAAATTTAGTTGCTGTGACTCATTGCTATCAACCAGGCGCAAGGTAAGCTGGGCGTTCTGTCTGCGGCTCTTCAGCACAGCTTCCAGCCAGCCACGGAAAGATACATTACTGGGGATTCCCGGGGTCTCAAAGACTTTTTGAATTATTAGCTCAAGCATCACGATCGGCACGATCATATGCCTCAACTATGCGTTGCACCATTGGGTGGCGAACCACATCTTGAGAGGTAAACCAGGTAAAACTTATGCCCTCAACCCCGCGCAAAACATCAGTCACCTGGCGCAGGCCAGACATGGTTTTGCTAGGTAAATCGATTTGAGTTATATCGCCAGTAACTACTGCGGTAGAACCAAATCCAATGCGAGTTAAAAACATTTTCATTTGCTCTGATGTTGTATTCTGCGCTTCATCCAGAATCACAAAAGCATCATTCAAAGTTCTGCCGCGCATAAAAGCCAGCGGTGCTACTTCTATTACATTGCGTTCTTGCAACCTCTCAACTACTTCAAAACCGAGCATTTCATACAGTGCATCGTATAAAGGACGCAGATAAGGGTCTACTTTTTGCGCCAGATCGCCGGGTAAAAACCCGAGTTTCTCACCAGCTTCTACTGCCGGGCGAACCAAGACTATGCGCTGCACTTCATCTTTTTTTAAGGCATCAACTGCAGAAGCTACCGCCAACCAGGTTTTACCAGTACCTGCAGGGCCGATACCAATATTTATATCAGAAGTACGGATTGCCTGTAAGTAGGCTTTTTGGTTTGGGCCACGCCCGCGAATTAAGCCTCGGCGAGTACGAATAGCAATTTCGCCACTATCATCTTCGTCCTGATCGAGTAACTGACCAACCCCCGAGCTTTGCAAGGATAAATTCAGAGCATTGGGATTAAGCACTTCATCAGCTGTCTGCTTATAAAGGTTTTGTAACAGACGAATTGTTGTCTTTACCGGTTTTTCTTCACCGCTGACCTTAAAGATACTACCCCGACAGGCGATCTCAACCAGCAAGCGATTCTCAATTAAATGTAAATGCTCATCAAACTGGCCACAAAGATTAGCCAAGCGTTCGATTTGCGCATCCTTGATTTCAAAAGTTTTACTCAAGCTCATAAATTAACCGTTTCTTGCCCTGTTTGGCAGATCCTGCCACGTAATGAATTAGTCAACGCCTCGGTGATTTCAACCTCAATAAACTGACCTACAAGTTCGGCATAGCCATCGAAATTTACAATTCTGTTGTTTTCAGTACGGGC
>CAZEFU010000172.1:0-4696 GCA_964511515.1 uncultured Wenzhouxiangellaceae bacterium | reverse complement strand
GCTTGGGATCATTTAACGATTCAGCATATTTTGATGATATTCGTATCACTACTGGCACTAACACAATAACCGATCTAATTTTTAGCGATGCTTTTGAGTAAGCAGGATAATTGGGTCAATTATGATGACATACTTGAACAGTATTGTTAATGAATTATTTATAGATTGTAATTAGGGATAAAAAATGAAAGTTATAGCAATAATGTTAATAATGTTTATATCTGGTACATGTAATAGTGTATATGCAAGTAGCAGTGGACAGTTTGGTAGCCAGAACATAATTAACGCCAATGCAGATAGAGCCAGTGCCGTGTTGGCTGCAGATATCGATGGCGATGGTGACCTTGATGTTGTTTCGACCTCAGCTGGCGACCATAGAGTCTCCTGGTACCCCAATAGTGACGGCAAAGGAAATTTTGGCACGGAACAACTTATATCTGAAAGCATGAACAGAGCAAAAGTCATTCATGCGGCGGATTTGGACGGTGATGGTGATCTCGATATAATTTCTGCATCTCAAGATGATGAGAGTATTGTATGGTTCGAAAATACCTCCGGAAGCGGCGATTTTGGTTCCCCAGTTACCATTACTACAGCGTCACAGATAACTGAGTCAGTATATGCAGCAGATATAGATGGTGACGGTGATCTGGATCTGGTATCTGGCTCTAGTGGCAATCGGGCTCACAAGGTTTCGTGGTATGAAAATGTTAACGGTCGTGGAAACTTTGGTGGTCAAAAGAATTTAATACCTAGCAACCTTCGAGGTGCGGACTCTGCGCTGGCAGGAGATCTGGATGGGGATGGGGATCTGGATATTGTTTATGGAACAATAGATCAAGTAGTTTGGTTAAGAAATACCAATGGTAAGGGGGCGTTTAGTTCGCGCATTTTCATTGCTACAGATATCCTTGGTTTTAAAGAGATACGGTTAGTGGATATGGATAACGATGGAGATCTGGATGTGCTTTTTTCTTCAACCCGAATTGCGGGAGATCGTATCAGCATAATGTGGTACAAAAATAATGGTACTGGGAATTTTGTAGCGCAACCCCCGGTTGACAATTTCGATTTAAGTGGAGCATGGTCTGTTTATCCTGCTGACTTTGATAAAGATGGAGACATGGATGTGGTTTCTACCTCGCGCACAGACAATACCGTCATCTGGTTTGAGAATATTGATGGACAAGGGTCTTTTGGTTCGCAACAGCTTATATCAGCGGCCGTCTCAGGACCCATTTTAATTTACGCTGCTGATATTGACGGAGATGGAGATGATGACGTGCTTTCTGCTTCGGAAGGAGATAATAAAATTGCTTGGTATGAAAATAATAACGTAATAATTGATTTGATTTTTACTGATACTTTTGAATGACTGTAAACAATATAAATTTATGATTACCAACCTTACTTAGAGGCCGCATTTGCAAGTGCATGTTACCCCTCGAAAGTTATGCTGTTTTCACAATAACTCAGCATATTTTGATGATATTCGCACCACCACTGGTGCTAACACACCAGGCAAGCTGATTTATCTTGATGGCTTTGATTGATTGGAGTAAGTATGAACTTATTTAGTAAAAACCCCATGTTCTTGATAGCTTTGTTATTGGCTCCAGTTTCTATATTTGCTAACGTAATACCTGCAAACCCGAGTAATTACAGATCTTTATTGACCGGCCTTGAACCCGGAGATATTTTGCAACTGTCATCGGGTATTTATGATCGTGGCCTAGCTGTCAGCAATCGGCATGGCAATTCTAGTCAGCCAATTATTATCACCGGGCCTGAGACTGGTGAGCCAGCGGTTTTTACAGGGAATGAATTCAGGAATACGGTTCAGATAGATGATTCTTCTTATTTGGTTTTGCGTTATATAACTTTAGATGGTCTTTCTCTGCCTTATGTAGATGCGGTAAACAGCCGCGGGCCCACGCATCATATTACCTTGGAGAATTTGTTGATTATCAATCATGGAGGAGCTTATGTGCCTGATACTAATCATCAACTTACCAATGGTATTGCTACCAGGGGGCCAGCTTGGGACTGGATAATTCGTAATAATACAATCATTGGAGCGGGTACGGGTATGTATCTGGGCAACTCTACGGGTAGGGACTGGCCATTTGTCGGCGGACTGATTGAGCATAACCTGATATTGGATAGCTTAGGCTATAACATGCAGATCAAGCATATGTTTAGTCGTGACTATAACAATGGGGATTCTATACCTGGTATGCCTACTGAGGATCGCAAGACCATTATTCGGCATAATGTATTTAGCAAGGAAAATAATGCATCCATTGGTGCATTCTGGGCCAGACCTAACCTTTTAGTTGGCCACTGGCCACTAACTGGCGCTGGTAGCAATGATATATACGAAATTTATGGTAACTTCATTTACAGCAACCCCGCTGAAGCCCTGTTTCAGGGTGAAGGCAATATTGCATTGTATGACAACTTACTTGTAAACCCTTCAAATAGCGCAGTGCATATTCAACCGCACAATCATAAACCACGAACCATCAGGGTCTTTCATAACAGTATCGTTGCCACAGGTACTGGTATCCGGGTAAGTGGTGTTGATATCGAATATGACCAACTGGTAACAGGCAATGCTGTTTTTTCTACTACTCCATTCATTCTTGATACACAAGTGCAGCAGGTGACTAACATTAGCGATACATACAGCAGTGCTAGCAACTACTTGGCCGCACCTTTTGGTGACCCTGACTTAGGCACACTAGATATTTATCCGGCCTCTGGGAGTAGCCTCAGTGGCATTCGAATTGATAACTCGCTTTTACAAGTTTTTAATGACTGGAATACGGATTTCAATGGAGTTCAGCGTTTGCAGGGATTTCGGGGAGCTTATGCAGCTGAAGGGCTTAATCCAGGTTGGCAATTAGCATTAACAATTAAGCCTGAAACCCACACTGCATCTAACGGTGCTGCGGATATTATTGAAGGTCCTGTATCTCAGGTGGCACTGGAAGGGGATCCAGCAATTTTTAGTGTTATTGCAAGTGGTAAAAGACCTTTGCAATATCAATGGTTTCGTAATGATGATCCAATTGTTGGTGCGATCAGTGCCAACCTTAGCCTCGATGCTGTCTTTTTTGCTGATAATGGAGCTATGTATAACTGTAGGGTAACGAACAGCCTTGGGAGTGCGCTTAGTGACTCTGCGACCTTAACTGTGATAGCGGATGAAACAGCACCGGTGATTGATGGCGCTGTGGCACAGAGCCCGATTCAGGTCGATATTGTCTTTAGTGAAGCTGTGACATTGGCTAGTGCTGAAACAGTTGAAAACTATCAAATAGATCAGGGCATTCAGGTTATAGCTGCATCCCTTAATCCAGATAATAAAACTGTACAGCTGCAAGTTGATAGCCTTCAGCTAGATACGGTTTATACCGTGACTATAAATAATATCCGGGATAGATATTTCAATGCTAACGAAATAGCGTCCGATAGCAGCGTTCAAGTTATATTTGTACCGGTTATTAACCTTGATAATGGCTTGCTTCCATTGGGCTGGATTCCATTGACTGAATTAAGGTGGTCAGTGTTTGCAGATAATGGTAACAATGCCTTGTTCCTGAATACCACCTTATATGATGCCTTGTCCGGCAACGGGCTAGGGGAGTACATACTAAGTCCTGATAGCTACGAAGACTTTACTTTAACAGTAGAGGCTAAACCCAATGAACCCGCAAGCAATGGCAATGCAGATTATGCCTTGGTATTTGGTTTTGAGGATGGTAACAACTACTACTACATGCTATTTAATAGAAACGCATCCAATACTGAGTTACATAAAGTGGTGGATGGAGACAGGGTGTTATTAGACGCAGCAACTACCGGTTGGTTGATTGATGATGAATACCACACTGTGGCAGTAAGTGTTACATCGTCTTATGTTGAAATTAGATTCGATGGCAATACCGTTATTGAGTATACAAATCTATCTGGCGCGATTCCTGTTGGTAAAGTCGGTCTAGGATCATTTAATGATTCGGCATACTTTGATGATATTCGTATCACCACAGGCATGAATACAATAAATGAATTGATTTTTTCAAATGCTTTTGAATAAGCGTTTAAACAATATTTTTTTATGGCATCACACTTCAACCTATAAGAAAAAATAAATATGAAAACCAGAATTGAAAATATGAAAAGCTATTTTTTTCTTCTATCTGTTGCCGTGTTATTTGCGGGTAGTCATACTAATGCCTACTCCGCTGATAAGGTAACAGTCCCAATAGTTCCTGCACAAATATACCCTTCCACTTCAACTGCATGGGTTATTCCTGGCTATCATGATGAAAGTTATGATTCTATGGGCTATCCGATCTCTACTAAAGCAGAATTAATTGACTGGGAGTTAAATCATGCGGATATAGCGTTTGGCTCAAATTATGATAAATCAGTAGCCAATGAAATAGTCAATCTTGGTTATATGTATACCCAAAAAATTGATTTTTCACCTGGTTCGGTGGAGTTTGGTTTACGAGCATATGCAAAAAGTGTGAATGAAAACTTTGAAGATTATTTTCTCCATTTTTCTGAGGACACAGCTATTCAGATTTTAGATCCTCAAGATTCCATATACACACCTTTGAATCGAAGACCATGGATTGCTGGCTGGACTTCGAGAGAGGATCATTCAGGTTTTATTGTTTGGCAA
>CAZEFU010000171.1:0-4701 GCA_964511515.1 uncultured Wenzhouxiangellaceae bacterium | reverse complement strand
AACCGCGCCTTGGGCCGGGTGGTGGGTATTTCTCTGTTGGCAATGCTGCTTATCATGCTGGCAATGTATATGTTTGCCGGTCGCTTATCGGCACGGGTGCGAAGACTAAACAAGGCGGTGAGATTAGCTACTGAGCAGCCCGACCAATTACCACAGCTACCCTTGCAACAAGATCGGGATGAGTTGGGAGAGCTGGCAAGATCACATGCAGAATTATTAGAGGCCGTGCGCGGCTACAAGCACTATCTGCAAACTCTGGCGAGCAAGCTTTCACATGAATTGAAAACCCCACTGGTGATAGTGCGCTCATCTTTAGAAAACCTTGCAAGAGACCCCAGCGATACTCGTGCTCACACTTATATTCAGCGGGCTCAGGAGGGTAGCGATAGATTGGCCGGTATTCTGCGTGCCATGAGTGATGCTAGCCGTCTGGAACAGGCAATAACTGCCACTGATTTTGAAGTCTTTGACCTAGCGTCAATGCTGCAACAAAGTACCGATGCCTATGCGCAAATACACCCTGAACATCAAATTACCAGTGAGTTACAACAGCAACCATATAAAGTCAGGGGTGCTCCGGATCTTATTTCACAAGCTTTGGATAAACTAGTTGATAATGCAGTTAGCCATACCGCAGCAGGTGAGCAAATTATTTTAGGGTTTCGCACCCACTCAGATACGGTAGAAATATATGTGCGCAATACCGGTTCCAGTCTGCCAGATGAGATGCAGGACAAACTATTTGAATCACTGGTATCGATGCGCTCACAGGCTAGTAACGGAGTACCACATCTTGGCTTAGGCTTGTATCTGGTCAAACTAATAGCTCAGGCTCATAACGGACAGGTTAGTGCCCATAATCTAAACGACAATGAAGGGGTTGAATTCAGCCTCGAAATACCAGGATATACAGATGTCAGAAAAAAATGATGCACTTAATCGCTGTGCTTGGTCAAGAGGTAGCGAACTGGAAAGAGACTACCATGACAAAGAATGGGGCATGCCCCTGCATGATGAAAGAGGCTTGTTTGAGTTTCTAATTCTTGAAGGCGCACAGGCAGGGCTCAGCTGGGTCACAATTTTAAACAAACGTGAAAATTATCGCGCTGCCATGGATAATTTTGATGCGCAGAAAATTGCCCGATATGACGAGCATAAGTATCAGGAGTTAATGGAGAACGCAGGTATTGTACGCAACCGCCTTAAAATTTCCTCAACTATTAGCAATGCCAAATTATTTCTCGATGTACAAGATGAACACGGCAGCTTTGATGAGTGGATTTGGCAGTTTGTAGATGGTGATCCAATAATAAATAACTGGAAAAACGTGAGTGAAGTACCATCGAGCACCGCTGAATCAGATGTCATGTGCAAGACTCTGAAGAAAAAAGGCTTCCGCTTTATTGGAACTACAATTTGCTATGCCTTTATGCAGGCAACTGGCATGGTTAATGACCATGTTGTAGATTGCTTTCGGCATGCGCAATTAAAGTAACAAGAACGCTTAAAATAGAGGATAAATGCAATTATGTTAAAAAAGATGATGCTAGTAATTATGGTTTTAGTCTTTTCTGCTGCTTTTTATGCAGTTTACACAGGCACCAGTATCTCAGAAATCTGGGGAAGTTTGATCAAAGAAGACCCGCCCTCTTGTGCCGAGAATAATTCCCTGTGCGAAGAATTCATGCAAATAGCGCCCTTACCAGTATGGTGGTATGAGGTAGGTGTAAGTGGCGTTGAGATCTCCAATTATGATGAATTGATTAGCCACTGGCAGTCAGAAAAACGCTGTTGTTCCGAACAAGAAATAAAGACTACAAACCGTCAATTCTTTAAAGCAATGTATCTGCAATTAGTTAGTCGTACCGACGACCCCGATATTGTGGTTAACGCAATTAATTTGATGAAATTGTCATATCTGGACTACCCATATTTTTACCCACTGACTATGTTTGCTCTTAACCATTATCCCGATTATAAAAAACCTCTGCACGGCTGCGCAAACTGCAAAACTGGAGATACCCTTGCCAGCCTGCTAGAAGACCTCAGAAATTTAATGGCACAAGAAGGCCTCTACCAAGAATATATCGATCTCACCGAGGGTTTTTTGCTAAAACGAGGCATAGAAATGAGCGATTATTATGAGGCCAGAGTATATTTTGCCCTGGCTCGTAGCTACAAAGATGCAAGGCAAACCCCTGAGGCCATAAGAATATTATCTTCTATGCCCGAGCGTTACGGTCAATCGACCAGCAGAGGTTCCTTGCTTAGTACTCTAAGGAGTGCAGAAATAATGCTCAAGGACATAACTAATACGATTAACCAGCAGAAAGATACTGTGCCTGGGCAATAGTAATTAAATTTACTTATTCACAGCTAGAATGACAGGTAAGCAAACTACATGTAGCCGTTAGGTTGCGCATAATTGCAAATATAAAAGTTGACTTTAGATATTGTAAATACTATATTTATATATACAAAACGCTGTATAGCTATAATTTATGATTAAACGAACATTAAGCTCTAGAATCCTCTCTGCATTACAGAGTTTTCCTGTGGTCTACTTGAATGGCCCTAGACAGGCGGGGAAGAGCACTCTGGCTCAGAAGTTAGCAGCTGGTGAGTGGCCGGCACAATATGTAACCTTTGATGAGGCAACCATGCTCGGGGCAGCAGAGGCGAATCCAGAAAGTTTTTTACGCGCCTTTGGGGATCGCCTTATAGTTGATGAAGTTCAAATGGTACCAGCGTTATTTCGAGCAGTAAAATTGCTTGTTGATGAAGTTAGGCTAAGTGATAGAAAAAATGCTAATGGCCGTTTCTTGCTGACTGGTTCAGCCAACATCATGGCCCTGCCAAAACTTTCAGATGCGCTGGTTGGCAGAATGAGCGTGCTTACTCTCTATCCATTATCAGCACTGGAAGTAAGCGGAGCAGAAGGCGGTTTTCTGAAGTGCTTGCTAACTAACGGCTTTAAACCAGGTGCTGTAAGCACAAAATATACACTCATAGATATTATCAGGCGGGCTACATTTCCAGAAATAACAGAGCTAAGTGATAGCCAGCGTAAACTTTGGTTTGAGGCTTATATAACCACTATATTGCAGAGAGATGTCAGGCAAATTGCCGATATAGCAAAGTTGGGGGTGTTACCTAATCTCCTGAAAATATTAGCCAGTCGGGCTGGTGGGCTTATAAATGAGGCGGATATTTCCAGAGCCATTGGACAAAATGCGGTTACTGCGAAAAATTACCGAATTCTTTTACAAATGTTATTTCTTACATTTGATGTAAAGCCGTGGTATAGAAATATAGGCAAACGACTGGTTAAATCCCCCAAGGGTTACCTTATTGATACAGCACTTCTTTGCCATTTGCAAAATATCGATATAGAGAAAGCAGAGCTTAGTGACCCGCATGTTTTTGGGCATATATTCGAGAACTTCGTTGCTAGTGAGCTGTTGAAACAATTAGCTTTAGTGGATGAGAGTTTGGACCTGCATCATTTCAGAACTAGTGATGGTAAAGAAGTAGATTTTATTCTTGAGAGCCCGGATGGAAGCCTTGTAGCCATTGAAGTTAAGGGGCGTGATGCAGTTACTGCAGCAGATTTTGAGAATTTGAGAGAGCTAAGTAAACAGCTAGAAACTGACTTTGTTTGTGGAATTGTACTGTACAAAGGCAATAAAATTATTCCCTTCGATAACAATATGTGGGCAGTGCCGGTCGCTGCGCTATGGACCGAGCAATAATGAATATAAGTAATCCAATTTGGAAAAATAATTTCTGGAATATAGGTGCCTAAATGAACAAGAAAGAATTTCAGCAACTGGCAGAGGCAGGTTATAACAGAATCCCGGTATGGCGATCTGTGCTGGCTGATTTGGATACCCCGCTTTCGGTTTATTTGAAACTGGCCGATGGCGCTGATACGTTTTTGTTTGAATCGGTTGAAGGCGGCGAGACCTGGGGCCGTTATTCCATCATTGGCTTGCCCGCAGAACGCCGCTATGAGTTCAAAGGGAATGAATTTAGTGTTTTTCGACATGGTCAGCAGGTTTCTGTGGAAACTGTTGCTGACCCATTGGCTAAAATCGCTGAGTTACAAACCCAAATAAAAGCTCCTGAAATAGATGAATTGCCCGCTTTCGCTGGCGGGCTAGTTGGTTTTTTTGGTTATGAAAATGTTGGTCATATTGAGCCACGCTTACGCATGGACGATAAGCCGGATCAACTAAACACCCCAGAGACTCTGCTGTTAGAGTCCAATGAGCTGGCAGTATTTGATTCACTTGCCGGTCGCTTGTTTCTTATTGTCAACGCTGATCCCGCGCAAACAGATGTATGGGAAAGCACCCAGCGACGACTGGACCAGCTGGCATATCGCTTGCGCAGTGGATCACCCGCTTACCCTGAAGCATTGCCTGCAACTGATCTCGATGAGACGCAGATTGAATATGGCATAAGTAAGGACGAATTTATTAGTGGAGTGAAGCGATGCAAGGAATACATCATGGCCGGAGATGTATTTCAAGTAGTGTTATCACAGCGCATGAGTGTGCCCCTAAAAGCCAGGCCACTGGATGTTTACCGGGCTTTGCGCGCATTAAATCCATCGCCATATATGTATTTTCTAGATCTTGGTGATAGTGCCGATAAGGCCGCGCGAACCCAAATTGTAGGGTCATCACCAGAGGTATT
>CAZEFU010000170.1:0-4744 GCA_964511515.1 uncultured Wenzhouxiangellaceae bacterium | reverse complement strand
CCCCTCAAACCCCTGTTGGCACCAAAATACTGGGCTAGCTGGTTGGTGGTGGGCTTGTTATGGCTATTCTCGCGCCTGCCATTTGCCTGGGGCATGGCAATTTGTCGCAGCTTAAAACCACTGTTAAAAGTTGCCCTGAAGAAGCGTTCTGCAATTGCTGAGCAAAATATTCGCGCATGTTTCCCAGAAATGGAAAATGCAGCTGTTGCAGATATGCTCGATCAGCACTTTACGGGGCTGGCCTCGATGGTGGGTGAAATTATTTATTCATGGTGGGGCAGTAAAGCCCTGTTTAATCGTATTGGTACAGTCAACGGACTCGAACACATAAAGGCAGCAAAGACTGCTGGTCATGGAGTTGTTTTGGTTACCATCCATACTACATGCATGGAAATTGGCGGTCATATTCTTGCCATGCAATCACCGCTTCACGCACTCTATCGCTCACATGGAAACCCAGTAATGGATCGGGTCTCGCGCAAGGCTCGGCTTAAATCTAATAGCCAGATGATTGCCAAGCGCGAGTTGCGCAAAGTAGTAAAGCTGCTAAATTCTAAAGGTACAATCTGGTACACCACCGATCTGGATGTAAAGAACCAGCAAAGCCTGTTTGTAGCATTTTTTGGCATACCTGCATCAACTCTGGATGTTCCAGTGCGGCTGGCAAAGAAAACTGGAGCCGTATTAATCCCTATGGTTTCTATCCGTGAACCCGGCAATCGCTATCGTATCGAGGTGCTGCCACCACTGGCAGATACACCCTCAGATGATATGCAAGCTGACCTTGGGCGAATAAATGCGGTTAATGAGAAAATGGTGTTGATGGCGCCGGATCAGTATTGGTGGATTCATCGGCGTTTTAAAACTCGTCCGCCAGGCGAGCCACCGTTTTATTCAAGCTAAGTCAGAGACCTCAGCAAGGGTCCGAGTTAATCGAGATCACTTCTGTCCAAGGACTTGTTTTTATCGGCTTCAAAAGCTTTTGCATATTTCAGAAAAGCATAAAATGAAGCACTTTTAGCTGCCATAAAGCCTGCCCAGCCATGCATAAACTGTCGCCGCAATAAATATTCTCGCCAGAATGCAAAAGCTGGGTAAAACAACATCCGTAAACGCAAGAATCTACGGCCTTGGCGCCAGCTAGCCTGGCCACTGGAATAGTGATTAATTTTATCTACTTTGATATGCAGGCTGGCCTCACCAGAATGCCGAAGATACCCACTTAGGGTTTCTACCTTGCCTTGGGTTTCAATTGCCGCATGTACGGGAACCTTATTCATTCGCGCAGATTTACGATTAAATAACCGAATAGGGCTAACTGCTTTACTCCAGCGATGCTGCCAACCCCACAACATCCATTCCTGCCGTTTAAGACGATAAGCGAGCGCTGCAGGATCCTGCTGGTGCCAGCAATTTATGCTCTTTTGTAATGACTCTGTTAGCCATTCATCCGCATCCAGCAACAGTACCCAATCATGCGCAGCCAGATTGATAGAATGCTGTTTTTGGCTACTGTAATCTGTGAATGGATAATGCTCGATGCGGGCTGCAAAGTCTTTGGCTATCTGTAGAGTTGCATCAGTACTGCCAGAATCCAATAGTAAAACTTCATCTACCAAAAGCTTGCCATCCAGAGTTAATGACCCCAGGCACCGCCGCAGGGTAGCGGCATTATTAAAGGTGGTGATAACGGCACTCAGCTGCAGCATATTATTCTCGCCTACGAAAAGCCCCAAGCCACAAACCAACTAACCACCAACTAATAGAAGATAAAAATGTACCATAATGGTTAAAGTGTGAATTAAATGGCAACATAATCAAAACCAACGCCAGCGCAAATGGCAGCATAGCCTGGCGCGAGGCATGATCAGCTCTGGCCCAAAGTCGCAGCACCAACCTGGTTGCCCATATAAGACCAAAAAGACCAATCAGCCCAGTAATTGCCAGGGTCTCAAGAATTAAATTATGCGCGTGATATGCCCCCATACCATTATCGGCTACATGCGGGTCGTCAGTATCTGCATACACGATATACGCTTCTCGATAGCTATCTACACCAATCCCGTTAAACGGATGAGTTACAAACATTCGCCAGCTGGTTTTCCAGATAGGGATGCGCTTGGAAAGAGCTGTATCGGCCGAACTCATATCCAGTGAACCGGCCCCAAGGCTCAGCTCAATGCGCTCTTGTACCAGTGGCGAACTGACCCAGGCAAATGCCAGCACCAGCAATAACCCCACCGTTGTAATGCCACCAACACGGAAAACTGACCAATGGTTTTTACGTACTGACCAAAGCAAAAATAGCGGGATGGCGATAGCAATGATAAGCCAACCGGAGCGTACACCAGTTAAAATTACCACCAGCACAGTGGCTGGAATTACCACAGCCAAACCCCAACCGCCCCAGCGCTGTCGTACCTGCTCAAACAATATTGGTGAAAGGGCTGCAAGAATCATTCCCAGAAAGAAATGGCGCAAGCCAAAAGGGCCGTTCAAGCGGTCGGCCGTATTAGCATAACCCAGCAAATCAACACCAACTGCAAACTGGATAAGAGTATCAACCACCCAAAAACCTAGTACCAGTGAGATTAACAACACTGCCCGATTGCGCACTGCACTGAAGCGTGACAACCAGGCCATCGCCAATGCGGCAAAAAAGAAACGCAGTGCAGCCAGCGTATGATGCCAGGCCCCGGATGGATTAAATGCGTCCATCGATGAAATCACCATTGGCAGCCACATGCACATAAATAAAACCAGCAAGGCCCGCGATGCTGGCCAATGTCTAATCGCTTGAAAGTGTTTAAATAGCAGCGCTATACCGGTAAGCGCCAATACGCTTAGAGGGATCTCCGCACTGCGCGAAAATGGTAATAGCAGCGGATATGCAGCAATTAACAGAGCTGCCCACCAAGGGTTACCACTGTAACTTGGTCGAATCATGCAGTAGCTCCTGGAGAGCATAGCTCTTCATATAAAGCCAGGGTAGAACTGTTCATCGCTGCCAAAGTATATGTATGGCTTGGCTTAACTTTGTCTGCTAGCTGCAATTGCCGACTACAAGTATCCAGTAAAGCAGCTTCATCACCAGGTTCAACTCGGCCTTGGGGAAATAATTCTGTCAGTAGCTCAGATACACCACCGCGATTCCAGGCAACAACCGGCGTGCCCACGCTTAATGCCTCAAGCACAGTACGGCCAAAAGCTTCTGCTTTGATGGAAAGGTTTAATACCAGCTCAGAACGCGCCATCAACTCGGCCATATCTTGCCGGTTGCCTGCATAGTCAAGGCGCTCAGCAATGCCCAAGTCTATTGCCAGTTCCGCAACCTCATCCAGGTAATGCTGTTTGGCAGCGCCCATCGGACCAACAATCAGGCCATGCACATCTTTACCTGAACCTACCAAACCAGCTAATAAACGTACAAAGCACTTATGCCCTTTCAGGCGAGTAATTCTGCCGGGAAGTGTAAGTAGTTGGCGCTGCCCTATTGTTGGAAACTTTTCAGTAAACGCCGCTTGCCATTGCTCTGAGGGCTGTAACTGCCAAGCAAATTGCTGTGGATTAGTACCGGGTGGAATAACTACAATTTTACTGCTTTCAGTGTCAGGATAATTACTGCGAATATATTCAGCAATACTATTAGATACCGCAATAACTCGTTCACCACGAGTCATAACCGCACTATATCGACTAATTGAATATTGACCGTGAACACTAGTTACTAGATGTGGCCGCGACTCTTCTGGTAGTTTGGCAATTGCTTTAACTGCAATCCAGGCTGGCAAGCGCGAATGCGCATGTAAAATATCTACCGGGTTCTCCCGTAACCAGTGTGCAAGACGCTTTATCAAGCCCAGAGTAGCCAGGCTTTTTTCACCCACAGACCAGTGCAAGTGCTCTGCACCGCTGGCATGCAGGCGCGGGCAAAGATCACCAGCCGCAGAGATCACACTAACTTGGTGACCGCTATTGCGCGCAGCCTCAGTAAGCTCCAGCACCACCAGCTCGGAGCCTCCAGTGTGCAGCGTTGCTAGTAAGTGAACAATATGCAAATTAAATCCCTTGCGCCACTGACCGAATTAGGCCTGCAAACTAAAGTGAGTGCCACAATAAGGGCACTGCGCTTTGCCATCAGCGTCCAGCGGCAGGAATACACGCGGGTGCGAATTCCACAGTTGCATATTAGGAAGCGGACAACTCAAGGGTAAATCTGTACTACTGATCTGGTAGTATTCTTCAGTATTTGCCGGAATTAGCTCCGGGTTGTTGGCATCTGTTGTGTGAACCACGAGAATATCTCCAATACAATAAGTTGCTCTATTTTAACGCCCACACAGGAAAGAGGGAAAATAATCAGTAATCAATTTTCAAATTCAATTTACCTGCTTGATGATGGTCGTGTTGGCCACCAACATCAGTGTCAGGCACTAATTGAAGCACTCTTACCTGGTGCTACATATAACAGCGTTACTTTGACAGAGGCCAAGCAACTTGTCAGCCCTGGTCATTCGTCTCTGATTATAGGCTGTGGTAGGCGTGCAGCGCGAGTTTCTGCGGAACTCAAGCAAAGATTGGGACCAACAATCAGTAATATCCAGATTCTCAATCCCGTTACCAGCCCGGAAAAACAGCTACAGCTGTGGGACTGGCTACTTATCCCGGAGCACGATCAAATACGCGGCCCAAATATTATTAATTTTCACGGCGCACTGGTAAGTCCACCACCAATAGCAGACTC
>CAZEFU010000169.1:0-4797 GCA_964511515.1 uncultured Wenzhouxiangellaceae bacterium | reverse complement strand
TATCAGGAAGCTTTAGTCGAATTTTTTTTTGCCCTCAGGTCAGCCAAAATCAATTCCATTTCTATTTTGTTTTCTTTAGTGGTTCTGGTCTGCTGGCGTTGTCGTTTTAAACGTTTTTTGATCATCACTGGACAAGCATGCTCGTTGTAATAAACCATTTGGCAATGCAAGCAGTACATACATTCATTAACATTTATATTGCCCTCTGGATGAATTGCCTGAACCATGCACTCGTTACTACAGCGCTGGCAAGGTGAGCCGCATTCCTTGTAGCGTTTTAGCCAGGAAAACATTCGCAACCGGCCTGGAATAGCCAAGGCAGCACCCAATGGGCAAAGGTAGCGGCAGTAAAAGCGTTCAATAAACAGACCGGGTAGGATTACAACGATTGCAAAGACCACAAACGGCCAGTCGCGCATAAACTTTAAAATTATTGCCGTCTTAAATGGCTCAACCTCAGCTAGGCGCTCAGCCCAGGCAAGGGAGTGAAATGAAAAGCCAAGTAAAACCAGAAAAATAAGGTATTTCAGAGCCCATAGGCGTTCATGCAAACCCCAGGGCAAAGTGATTTGGGGAACTTTCACTAGCTTGGCTATACGATTTAGTAATTCTTGAAGTGCCCCAAATGGGCACAGCCAGCCGCAATACGGACCACGCCCCCAAAATAATAACGCTGCTGCCACCGCTCCCCAAAGAATAAAGATTAACGGCTCCATCAGAAAATAGCTCCAGTCAAAACCACTGGCTATAGCACTGAACACTGCCAGAATATTAACTACCGAGAGCTGAGCATTAGCGTACCAGCCAATAGCAAATAAGGTGAACAGCATAAAACCAATGCGAATACGGTCAGCAAGTTGTGGGCGTTTCACCAGACTATCTTGAAAGAAAAACATCACCGTCAATACCATCAACGCTACCAACAGCACCAGCACCTCAGGTAGTTTCAGAGTCCACATCTTCATCCACAAAGGCGCATTCTCAGCTTGTGGTGCTGGCAATCCTAGCTTATCTCTCAACTTGGCCAGAATTGATCTCTGCTCTGGCGGGCTAAATAGAAGGTATTGTTCTGGTAACTGGTACTTCAGGTTAAAGGTAAGAAATGCTTTTTCGACAGGCCCAATATTACGCCCTACTAACAACTCAAGCTGCCATGGCTCTGCGGGATTGAAATCATGCTCTACTGAGGTGCGGAATATATCCACATTCTTGAAAACTGGCCCGCCTTCTGCAAGTACTTGGCGTAAGCGCTTATGCTGATAATCATGGAACCTGATAGTTGTATCGCCTTGGCTTATTTTAAAGCGATCAAAAATACCTCCACGCACATAACCAGAGCCTTTAAATGAATAACGACCATTACCGGCAAGTACAATCGCGGATTGACCTGGCTCTAGCCAATTGAGCATATTCTTGTATTCAGCTTCCCCGAGAATGCTTTTACCAATTGCTGGAACCGAGACTACAGCTGCGTATAAATCAATAAATAGGTCATCTGGATCACCTTCTTCAGCACGTGCTGTGGCGGCAACATTGCCAGTTTCCTCAAAAGCGGCATTTATATCTGCTAGCGACAGTGTCAACTTGGTAACCGAGCCACCCTCAACCATGCTTGGCCAGTCAACTATTGCGGTATTCTCAGGATCAAGGCTGACCTTTGGACCAACTTGCTTACGAACTGCCTGTAAACCACTCAAACCAAAACGCCGGGCAACCTTAATTGCGCTACGCAATATGGTGTCGTCCATAACCATGACTGTCACGGTTGCGCCAGTAACCGCATCAAATTGATGTGTACTCTTGGAATCGCGGACATACTTACCTATATCCAAGCCCACATAATTATTTAACACAGCCAGAATACGACTCTCGGGGATGCCGATCAAAACTATAGGTTCATGATGTTCCACCAGCAGTACCTGACGAATAATGCCACCAGTGTCCATAGCTATGAGTTGGTAAATTGGTTTACCTGAATAGCCAGTTGACTTAACAAAGTCGGTGTTAAGGAACACATAGCCTAGAAGCACATCATTCCCGTAAGCCTCAACTACAGGAGGATTACCGAGAGTATTACCCAGTTGATCTGCCTCAGGAAATATTTCAGCCGGAGTCATTGAGCTAGTAAAACGGGTCAACTCAAATGTAGCCACACCCCGGTCTGCACTCGCCTGTATCGACCATAGCAGAAGCAAAGCCGAAAAAACGACAACGGTGATTGAATGTGAATTTGAGTTTTTTCTAGCCATATATTACCCACAAATCTATGCTTCATAAACAGGTAAAGTTATGGGGCAAATTGTATGTTACAGAGACTATATAAACCTTGATTCAGGTCAACCGTAGAAGCGGTAATACAAAGCGCTATCACTACCGAGTTTTTAGTACAACGACGGGGCACTTGAAGTACAGTAATGCTTTTACTCTGTCACTTTACTTTGACCTTCTTTGCTTTGCTTGAAAAATTGGATATTACAGCGTAACCTTGTCGGTTCTGGGGATTTGGCGATTCGCCGTGTTTTATGTACCTCATTACTACTTAAGGATTCTAATGAAAACTATCAACTTTAAATATCGTGTAAGTATGGCTGCACTATTAGCTATTTTAGTGGCAGCACCAATTTTCGCTCAGGCTAACTCAGATGATGCTGCTTTGAGAACCATCATTGAAGAAACCCGAAATGGTTGGTTGAATGCTGATGGCGCACCGTTCAGGAAAAACTTTTTGGACTACGAAGGCGCGCGTTATATCGAGGGTGGTGGTCAGAACGAAGGTCTAGAAGAATTAATCTCGCATCATGTAGTACCTGAAGCTGATGCTTTTGCAAGCTTTGAGCTGGAATATAGCAACATCGAAACTCATATTGAAGGTGACTTTGCCTGGGCCATTGCTGATACCAGCATAAAAGCTAGTATGAAAAAATCAGATCGGGTAATTGATAACAAAGGTCACCAGACTTATATTTTTCGCAAAATAGATGGGCTATGGAAAATTATCCATACGCATAGTTCATCAAGGCCAGTCAAAAAAGCCAAGCCGAGCGTGCATAAAAAGTCTCACTAAAGTAAGGCTACTGTGGTGCAGCCGGTCGGCTGCACCACAATCAGACCTGGCTGCTAAGGAGCGTATAGAACAATCAGCACTACTGTCCCGTTAACTGAATTTCTTCCCAGAGTTTATCTGTTTGCTCATGATCTCCATTTTTTCTGTTTTCATACTCATCTTCATCAACATATGCATTATTGATTAAAAGTGCGTAGGGATTAGGGCTCTGCAATACCGGGAACGCTAACGCCCAAAACTTGCAATGAAGCGTGAATTATGCTTGATCCCCCGAGATCTGATATACTTCCCGAAAGGGTTTATAGTGAACAGAGCTGAGACTGTCTGTTAAAAGAGGGTTCAAATCGTCAGAATTAGGAAATTTTTATTATTTATTCTTCGGCCTGCTAAATGAACCTGGATTAATCGTCAGTTTATTGGCTTCAATGGTACTAAGTAGAATATCTCTGATTATATCTAATGCCCCCTTAATTTAAAAGAAAAGTGCTTGTATGTGGACTAAATAAGCTGAAATAACTCTTTGTATTCACCGTCTATAGATATTAAGGAGTAATTTATGAATAAAGCGAATGTTATAATATTATTGTTACTTTTTATCGCTCCAGGGCATTCTCTGGGGTCTGTTTTTGTGATCAATACGACCGATGATTTGATTGATATTAACCCGGGGGACGGTATATGTGAGGCTATAGCCGGTGGTGGTAACTGCACGCTACGCGCTGCCATTATGGAAGCCAACTCGCTGGTGGGTTCAGATGAAATTCAAATAGATCCCGGCACATATTTATTAACAATCACTGGAGATGATGACAATTCACTCGCTGGTGATTTTGATGTTCTCGATGAATTGATCATTATCGGGGCGGGTGCAGAATCTACGATTATTGATGGAAATAGTATAGACAGAGTCTTTCATGTTGAAAATACATTTATGGAAATTCAAGATATAACCATTCAGAATGGCCAAGGAAATAACATATCTTATCTGGGTGGCGGTATAAATTTGGTCGTTGCAAACCTGGTGCTGAGGGGTGTGCACATGCGCAATAATAGCACTAATGCTGGTGGTGCAATAAGCGCCATTGCATCTTCTACTATAACCATAACAGATAGCTTGTTTACAGGAAATACCACTGTGGATATGGGAATAACTAACCAAGATGGATCCGCAATCGCCTGCCATAATTGTAGCTTAAATATCAAATCATCAACCTTCTCTCAAAACATTCTAGGCATTGAAGCTATAAAAGTCACTAGCGGCCAACTGGTAGTTCTAAATTCTACCATCAGTGGGAATGGTGGAATTGGTATCCATACCCAAAACTCTAATGCTCTGATAAAGTTTTCTACCATAGTCAATAATGACAATGGCAACCTGCGGGCCTTCAGCTTTGATGGTTCTCACATTGTTCAAATTGGAAATTCAACATTACAGAGCGAAACAAGCAGTAATTGCTTCATCTCCAATTTGCCAGTTTCCCTTGGCTATAATGTTACTAGTGATACAAGCTGCTCGTTTACCATGACTGGCGACCTGCAAGATACCGATGCTATGCTGGGGCCACTACAGAATAATGGTGGACCAACACCGACCCATAACCCGGCGGATAGCAGTTTATTAATTGACAAAATCCCGCTCGCATCTTGCACAGATAATCTGGGCATAGCGCTGACTGAAGATCAACGTGGATTTAGCCGACCATATAATGCCTTTTGTGACACCGGAGCAGTTG
>CAZEFU010000168.1:0-4801 GCA_964511515.1 uncultured Wenzhouxiangellaceae bacterium | reverse complement strand
TTGGGACCCAGTAGCGCCAGTCAGACCAATAGGTCCTTGTGGTCCGATTGCACCGGCAGGCCCGATAGCGCCAGTTACCCCGATGGATCCTTGAGGCCCGGTCGCACCGTCTGCACCGGTAGGGCCAGTCGTGCCATCTGCACCAGTTAATCCAATAGGGCCTTGAGATCCGGTAGCTCCATCGGCACCGGTTACCCCAATTGGTCCTTGAATCCCGTCTGCACCTTCCAGACTTAAAAGCCAATCTGCTTCAGTACCTATAAAGCCTGCATCTACTGCTAACTCAAAAGCAGATTCGCCATCAATACCTTGCGGCCCGATAGCACCAGTTACCCCGATGGGTCCTTGCGGCCCAGTTGCTCCATTAGCCCCAGTTACCCCGATTGGTCCTTGCGATCCGGTGGCACCGTCTACACCGGCAGCTCCATCGGCACCAGCAGCTCCATCGGTACCAGCAGCTCCATCGGCACCAGCAGGACCAGCAGGACCAGTAGCTCCAACTGTGCCAATATTGACAGTAGATCCATTCTCATCGGTATAAGTAAAAGTACCATCGCCATTATCAGTTAAAGTGCTCAATGTTTCTGCGATCGTATTGCCATCAGAAATAGATATTTGACCGTTAGAAATAGACAATGTTTGTAGTTCATTGCTTGGGTCAGGGTCGTTATCAACAACAGTGTTTATGCTAAACCACGATACAACACCGTTTCCATCTGTTTGCAGTACCTGGTTTGCTGTACCGTCAAAGTTTGGGAATGTATAGGCATCGTTGATTGTTACATTGCCATTACCATCAATAACAAATCGGTATGTGCCAGCGGGCTGTTGAACTTGAAACTCATCAGCGGTATTGCTAAATATCGCTTCCATGTCTTGGCTATACACTTGAGCTGAACCCAGTAATAAAGTAGTTAGTACTATACATTTTGTTTTAGTATGCATTGTCTTGCCTGTTTCTAGGTTTGGATAAGAATATTGCGCCGATACCGGTCAATAAAATAATCAGGAGTAATAATAAGAAGGGATTGTTGACAGGGATTGCCACAGGAGTGCCAATGCCGCAGCCATGATCTGGATCCAGGAAAGCCAGAATGCCATCTGTATCAGGGTCAAAGTTCAGGCATGACTCCTGGCTATCAGAAATTCCATCTCCGTCAGTATCACTTAAGCCAGAAATTGTATTGATGGGTGAGCAAGTGTTGAATGTAACAGTTGGTGTGCCTATAACTGTACCATTATTAGTCCAGCTGCCAATATCAAGAGAGCCTGAACCAATAACCTCCAATGTACCACCAGCGGCTATATTGTAAGCATTTACTTCCCGAACTATGGATGTATCAATAACCAGCCTGCCACCATCTTCCACAAAGAAGCTATGGCAGTTGTAATCAAATACTAATCCACTTGCTTGGACTACAAGCGTTTGCCCATTTCCAACAAAGAAATCTGCTTTCGCGCTTGTCGAAAATATAAGTAACGTAACGCAAACTGTTAGCGACCATCGGTACACTAAAAGATACCCCATATTGTTGTATAACCGATTGTATCACATCAGTCGAATTGACTCCAAAGCTTGTTGATACCCTAACCCCTACATAGAAACTCGACTAAAGCACAAGCTCTATTTCACACCTCTATGCAAGGTATTAGGGTGATAGGCGATTTATTTTGTTGTAGTGTTCCATATGATAATGCAGGTAACTATTTTTTACTTGTCTTTTGAGTCCTGGGTCTTGCCTTTTTTTAAGCCCAGCCGTTCGTGCATTAACGGGCTGGTGGTTGTGTATTGCAAGCGAGCTTTCTTCTCTGGGTCAAGGTATGCTTGAATCGCAAATGCCGCTAATGCGGCTTCGTGAAAGCCACTCAGGATTAGCTTCTTTTTGCCTGGGTAGGTATTGATATCACCTACAGCAAAGATGCCAGGTCTTATGGTTTGAAATTTCTCGGTATCTACTGGCACCTGACGCTTTTCTAGCTCTAATCCCCATTCAGCTATCGGCCCCAGGTTTGGTATCAGTCCCCAAAACACGAGTACTGAATCTACTTCTAGAATTTTCTCTGCATTATCTGGACTATGTAATTTAAGCCCAGTTAAATTGTCACCTTCTGTTACTAATCCGCTAATATTTCCATGATGTTCGCTAATCTTTCCTTGGCTAAGCAAAGTCTGCATTTTGTCCACCGAAGCGGGTTGACCACGGTATTCTTTGCGTCTGTGAATCAGGTGAATATGTTCGCAAATATCTGCTAGCTCTAATACCCAGTCGAGAGCTGAGTCACCACCGCCCAGAATCGCCAGACGCTTGCCCGCGTATGCTGATTTGTCATTTACTTTGTAATTAATTTGGCTTCCTTCAAATTTATCTACTTCAGCAAGGCGTATTCGCCGTGGTTGGAATGGCCCTAGTCCTGCGGCCAGAATTATAGTTGCAGTATCAAAACGAGTGCCTGTGTTGGTACTTACCTCAAAGCGTCCATTTTCCAGAGTATTGAGCTCAGTAACAAGTTGTTTTAAATGAAAATCAGCCTTAAATGGTGCTGCTTGCTGGAGTAGGTTATCAACTAATTTCTGAGCAGTGATTTCCGGACAAGCGGGGATGTCATAGATAGGTTTTTCTGGATAAAGCTCGGCACATTGCCCGCCGGGCTGAGGCAATGCATCCACTATTTGGGCGTGAATATTAAGTAATCCCAGTTCAAAAATCTGGAATATGCCAACTGGGCCAGCTCCAATAATCAGTACATCTGTTTTAATTGCGGTCATGGTTTCAATTCAAGCCTTCTGCAGAACGACATAGCATAGGCTAAAATCGTTATATTAACCATAGTGACAAGGGTAAATTACTTTGAATTTAGACGAGCAGAGGCAGGTACAACTAGAGGCTAGTTGGTTGGAGCATATTGGTGCAGAATTTGAGCAGGAATATATGCTTGAGCTGCGAGCTTTCCTGCAGCAAAGAAAGGCGGCAGGGGCAGTTGTATTCCCACCAGGAAATCAAATTTTCAACGCACTTAACAGCACAGCATTTTCTCAGGTCAAGATAGTCATTATTGGCCAGGATCCATATCACGGTCCTGGGCAGGCGCATGGCCTTTCTTTTTCAGTTCCACAGGGTATCGCAATTCCTCCATCACTCAGAAATATCTACAAGGAACTGCACAGTGAGGGTGAGTTTGTTATTCCAAAACACGGCTGCCTAAACGCTTGGGCAGAGCAGGGGGTATTGTTATTAAATGCAGTGTTAACTGTGGAGCAAGGACAAGCTGCCGCACATCAGAATAAGGGTTGGGAGAAATTCACCGATAATATTATTCAGGCATTAAACAGTCAGCGCAATGGGTTGGTATTTATGCTTTGGGGAGCCTATGCACAGCGTAAAGCGGCGATGGTGGATGAATCACGGCACTACGTACTAAAAGCACCCCATCCATCCCCTTTATCGGCACACCGGGGTTTCCTTGGCTGCCAGCATTTTTCTAAAGCTGATCTATGGCTTCAGCAGCAAGGACAAGAGCCTGTAGATTGGGCTTTGGAATAAATTTAACGGATTAAAATATGCCAACCAATAAGCACCCACATAGACCAGAGGGCTAAACTACTAAACGCATAAGCAATAAATCGGTGCATTACTTTGTTGTAGGTAATTTGCACCATGCTATGCACAACTCTAAGTAAAACGAAAGCTAGTGCAAGTGAGTTTAACAATGGGTCTTGAATCATTATTGTCAGTGCAACCACGATTGCTAAGTAAAATAACACCGGCATTTCGAACTGATTGCTAAAATTATCTGATGGACCAGCTACATTTTTCAATAACTGTTTTTTCTTCTCCGCATCCTCAAAGTCTTGCGGATCAATATCCAGTTTTTTCATCTCGGCTAAACGAGTTATATAGAGCATAAGCCAAACAAAAAACACATTGGTAACCTGGATTAACAGGGGAATTAGTAGTGGCTTATAAAACATCTTTAGATCCGGATAGAAAATCAATCATCTAATGCTATCAGAACTCACCAAGTAGGGTCAGAGTAAAACCAGATAATCACTAGTTTCATCTAAGAATTTATATATTGATCCCATTTTATTTAGTAGCCGTAGTCGCGGTATTGGCGTTTTGGGGACTCGTACAGGGCCGCATCGATTATTGCCCAGAGGTGAAATACCCAGCCTAAGAGGATTAACCAGAACACGGCGGTTAAGATGAAGAACACAATGGCCTTGAAAAAGTTACCTTGTAGTAGCTGGCCTAGACCAGGAATAAAGAAACTTGCCAATGCTGCGATAACATTTCCACCACTACCTTGCCCGTTCATGTATTACTCCAGCTTTTAGTATTTAATAACTATTAGTATGCGAATATCGTGCCAATATATTGTTTAAATAAACCAAATGATATCAACCAGATATGGTGGTGTCCGATATTGACAATTTTTGAGTGGTAAAGCTGACTAAATTTTGGCTAAGTTTTTGAATTCCCGTGGCCTACTACCGAAACTGGGTCATTAGCAGGTTCAAGAATTCTATGGGTGATTGGTGTATTTAAGCCAATACCGAACTCATCCGAGCAAGTCAGGGCGGCCTCAGAGATCGCCATCTGGGATTTTTTTAAACGGTATGGGTTTTGCAGGCTGTAGCCTAGTCGCCAGGTGACGGCGTGATCGCCGGTATTGACTACATTTAGGCGTGGTTCATAATCTGGGTTGATGCCAGATTCAAGTTTGCAAGCTTGCTCCCAGCTGGCTGTAAGAAAGCTTTTAATGGTATCGACTGAGGTACCATAGCCAATATTGAATTCTA
>CAZEFU010000167.1:0-4832 GCA_964511515.1 uncultured Wenzhouxiangellaceae bacterium | reverse complement strand
ACAAAACCTGCTGGGTCTTCCAGGTGCCCACCTTCGGCAAGTACTGCTTGCTCTAATAACAGGTTAGAGAAGTCGGCAAAGCGTTCTTCATCTTGCTCGGCTTCCATTTTATTGAAAATCGCATGTTTCGGATTGATCTCCAGCACCGGTTTGCTATGTGGTATATCCTGGCCCGCTTGTTCCAATAAACGCTGCATATGCATTGCCATTTCGTCCTCATTCAAGATAAGGCAGGCAGCAGACTCAGTAAGACGCTTGCTCGGTTTCACTGCGCTTACTTTATCGCCCAGTACTTCTGCAATGCGCTTGTAAACACCCTCAGCCTCCTCCGCATCATCACTTTCAGCAGCCGAATCTTTGCTATCTAACTCGCCTTTAGCTACAGATTTCAACGGCACCTCATCAAACTGACGGAAATAACCCATCATCCATTCATCAATACGATCAGACATTAGCAACACTTCAATATCATCGCGTTTGAATATTTCTAGATGCGGGCTATGCCGTGCTGAACCCTGATTGTCAGCTGTAATAAACCAGATGCTATCTTGTTCCGCTTGCTTGCGTTCAACATACTGAGATAGTGAAACAGTCTGTTTATCATCAGAGTTTTTGCTTGAGGCAAAGCGTAATAATTTAGCTATGCGCTGTTGGTTAGCCATATCCTCGACCATGCCTTCTTTCAGCACCTGACCAAAGTTATCCCAGAAAGTCTGATATTGCTCAGGCTCATTCTTGGCCATCTTTTCAAGGCTATCAAGTACTCGTTTAACCAGGCCTGCACGAATTTTGCGGGCTAGAGAACTGTCTTGCAGAATCTCCCGAGATACATTTAAGGGTAAATCATCCGAGTCAATTACGCCGCGAACAAAGCGCAGGTAATTAGGCAGTAGTTGCTCTGCAGCATCCATGATAAAAACTCGTTTGATATAGAGTTTAAGGCCATTGCGCTCTTCGCGACTGACCATCATATCCATTGCAGCAGTTGTTGGAATATATAACAAGGAGGTATAACTTTGGTTGCCTTCTACGCGGTTATGCATCCAGGTTAGGGGTTCGCCTGCATCGTGCGATACATGGTTATAAAACGCCTTGTAATCATCTTCTGATATTTCAGACTTGGGTAGAGTCCATAAGGCACTGGCCTTATTTATGTCGCTCCACTCAATTTTGGTTTCCGATTTGTCATCTTCAGGGTCAACTTTAACTTCTGCAGACATGCGAATAGGAAAGCCAATATGGTCAGAATAGCGAGTAATAATAGAGCGCAACTGCCAGTCAGAAAGAAATTCATCTTCTCCTTCTTTTAGGTGTAAAACAATTTCAGTGCCGTGCCTGGCTAGTTCAAGCTGCTCCAGGCTATATTCACCACTGCCATCAGATTCCCAGCGAGTGCCTTCACTTAACTCAGCACCGGCCTTTCTGGTATTTAAGGTAACTTTGTCGGCAACAATAAAACTCGAATAAAAGCCCACACCAAACTGACCAATCAAATTGGCATCTTTTTTATCATCACCACTTAAGGCATCCAGAAACTGACGGGTTCCTGAGCGGGCGATTGTGCCAATATTACTGATCACTTCATCCCGGCTCATACCAATACCATTATCGCGAATGGTTACAGTACGCTGGTCTTGGTCGTATTCAACCTCAATATGCAAATCGCCATCACCTGCATACAGGCTATCATCGGAGATAGCCGCAAAGCGAAGTTTATCCAGTGCATCGGAGGCATTAGAGACCAGCTCGCGCAGAAATATTTCTTTATTTGAATAAAGGGAATTGATCATCAACTGCAGTACTTGCTGTACCTCAGCTTGGAATTGATGTTTTTCGGGTTTAACGCTAGTTTTAGTAGTCATGGTGCAAATTACTCATTAAATTTCAGATGCTAATTATGTGGGTATCAGCAACGCATTTTTCAATCCCCACCACCAAGCAAAGAGGGTCAGAGTAAAGTGCCAGAGTAAAACCTATGCAAACGCTAGGGTCAGATTGCAAAGCCGAGCATGAAGCAGTGATGCTAATGAGTTTACTCTGGCACTTTACTCTGACCCTCTTTGTGAAAAAGCCCGCTGGGAGCGGGCTTTTTCTGAGGGTTCTGCTTTCTTTAGCGGCGGTTGGCCAGCTTTTCGGTAATTCTGGCAGACTTGCCTTCACGACCGCGCAGATAATATAGTTTTGCGCGCCGAACTTTACCGCGACGTTTTATAGTTACAGAATCGATCAATTTGCTGTAGGACTGGAATACGCGTTCAACACCAGTACCATGAGAAATTTTACGCACCGTAAAGGCTGAGTTAACTCCGCGATTACGCATAGCTATTACCACGCCTTCAAAAGCCTGCAGCCGTTCGCGGTCGCCTTCTTTTACTTTTACGCTAACAATAACGGTATCGCCTGGGGCAAAGTCCGGTAGTTTACGTTCCATTTGCTCGGCATTGATCTGGTCGATTAAGTTACTCATATCATTCTCTCATCCGTCAGTCTTGCTGGCGGTTTAGTGCAGTTAAATTATCTATAAAATCAGCCAATAATGTCTGATCTTCATTATTTAGTTCTACTTGCTTGAGCAGCTCCGGACGTTTTTGCCAGGTCTTGCCCAGCGCCTGTTGTCGACGCCACTTTTTTATTGCTGCGTGATCACCACTTAGCAATACATCCGGTACTCTTTGGCCATCAATTTCCTCAGGCCGTGAATAGTGCGGGCAATCCAGTAAACCATCACTGAATGAATCCTGCTCTGCTGAGCGGGAATCTCCCAATACCTCAGCCTGCAAGCGGCTGACCGCATCTATAATCACTGCAGCGGCTAATTCGCCACCACTTATAACATAGTCACCAATAGACCATTCTTCATCAACCAGAGTGTCTATCAAACGCTCATCAATGCCCTCATAACGACCGCAAATCAGAATCAAACGCTCTCTGGCGGCTAATTGCTCAACAGCTTGCTGGTCCAGGGGTTTTCCCTGTGGACTCATCAAACCAAGCTTTGCTGGTATATCTGAGTCTGCTTGCACTGCTGCCAAAGTATCTCTCAGCGGCGCTACCAACATCACCATTCCAGGACCACCACCATATGGTCGATCATCTACAGTACGATGACGATCCTGGGTGTAATCCCGCGGGTTCCAGGTTTTCAGCTGGATTTTATCCTGCCTAATTGCCCTGCCTGTAACTCCCAGATCAACCAGTTGCCTGAACTGCTCGGGGAACAATGTCACTACATCTATACGCATCTGGTATCGTCCTACTAAAAATCGCGATCCCAGTCGACGGTAATGACACCGGCTTCCAAATCTATATGTTTGATGTATTGGTCTGGTACAAATGGGATCAAACGTTCCCGTTCACCTTTTACTACCAAAACATCATTGGCTCCAGTAGGCATAATTTCGCTTACCCGGCCCAGATCGTGACCTTCAAGGGTCACTACCTGTAGTTTTACCAGATCACGCCAGTACCAACTGCCTTGATCGGCTTGCGGCAGATCTTGCTGCCGAATCGCAATTAATTGACCGATCAAGGTTTCTGCCCTGTTGCGGTCATCAACTTCAGAAAAAGTCACTACCAGTGACTTACCCTGAGAGCGCCCGGAAGTTAACTTCACAGGCTGGTAATTATCGAGAATTTGCTGGTCTTTGGGATTGCCTAGCAACCATGGTCCAAGTTCCAGTATTTCCTCACGCGGATCAGTCCAAGACATCACTTTAAGTGCTCCACGTACACCATGAACACCGGCCAACTTGCCCAGAATAATAATACTCTGAGCCGGAGACGGATTGTTGTTCATAATTATGCGGCTTTGCGAGCCTCACCAACGAGAACACTTACGCGCTCAGATAATTGCGCGCCTTCGCCGATCCAGTGATCAACGCGTGCGAGCTCAACCCGCAGACGCTCTTCCTGACCACGAGCAACAGGGTTAAAAAACCCTAAACGCTCAATATAACGACCATCGCGCTTATGCCGAGAATCGGTTGCTACGATATGATAAAAAGGACGCTTTTTTGCGCCGCCACGAGCTAGTCGAATCTTAACCATTTGTTCTAAACCTGCTTGATTATGTCCGCAACACCTATGAAATATTGACTTCCAGTGGTTTGCAGACAAGTAAAATATGTAAATTACAGCCCCATCAAGGGAACTGCTTCACGGAACAGGGCATTATAAAGGTTTTTGCACTAAAAACAAATAAGTTTTGTGCTTATTTAATACACTCATTTGCTGTTGAGATATGGGGTGATTTAGCTGATAGCGCATTTGCCTGCGGCTTAACGCACCATTAACTGGGTAGAGCACTCAAGCCAAATGGTCTTGCCATGGGCCAGTAATTGCAATGGTCAAACCAGGATTATAGATATTGGCAAACATCCAGCGTCCATCCGCAGAGAAGGATATTCCTGCCCATTCACTGCCTTCCAGCTTCTCCGTAAGGTCATGGCCCAAATATTCACCTTTAATACCAGGATTTATTCGACAGAAATAAAAGTAATCCCCAGATTCCAGCAAAGACAATAAACGACTGTATTTATTAACTTTACTTACATGATCCTCACAAATCACTAAATTGCCTCGGGGGCTAACAGCCAAATTATCGGGCCCAGAAAATACCTTATGAGCAGGTGATTCGAAAACAATGCTCAGGGTTTCCTTGGCCGGGTTATAACAAAACACCTGCCCTGCCCGTGCCGGGCCACTCATTTTGGCAGTGAAGAATATTTGACCTTGATAATAGAAACAGCCCTCAAGTGCCACAAAACTACTACCGCCAGCAGCTAAACCTTGATCTACAACGCCTGAACCATCATGGCTATCAGGATTATGCC
>CAZEFU010000166.1:0-4845 GCA_964511515.1 uncultured Wenzhouxiangellaceae bacterium | reverse complement strand
GCATTGAACACCTCTTTAATGGTTCTTCATGACCACTTAAACTATATTGGTGCCGAAGGCCGGACTCGAACCGGCACGGCTTGCGCCACTACCCCCTCAAGATAGCGTGTCTACCAATTCCACCACTTCGGCAATTCTTTATTGCAACTAATTACCGGGCTCGTCTCCGGTGCCTGTTGCTGCTTCATCAGCCACTGGCATATCATCCGTACCAATTGCCTCTACGGCTGGTAGGTCTGTTGGGATATCAGCCGGAACTGCTGCGTTATCTGCTTCATTCGCTACCGGTACAACTTGCTCAGTAATTACACTGTCATTTGCCAGAATACCAAGATCAGCAACCGGGGCTGCGGCATTCATTCTTGATGCCATAACTGCCATTGCCATACTAATAGCAAAAAAGCCGATAGCCGCAACTGATGTAGTACGGGTTAAAAAATTACCCGCGCCGGAAGACCCGAACACAGTATTTGAAGCGCCGCCACCGAAGGCTGCGCCTGCTGTAGCACCCGCGCCACGTTGGACCAGAATAAGAGCAATCATGGCAATTGCCAGAAGCACATGGAATATATTTAATACTTGCATAATTTCTATCTCTGTCAGATTCTGAAACTCTTCAGATCATGACCATTTAAGCTACCGCGTTATATATCGCGAGAAAGGCTTCGCTAGTAAGGGACGCGCCGCCGATAAGTCCACCATCGATATCTGCCTGGGCAAATAATTCAGCGGCATTTGATCCCTTCACACTGCCGCCGTACAAAATTCTTAATTGGCCGGCAATTATACCATCCAATGCGCTTAATTTGTCACGTATAAATGCGTGAATTTGCTGAGCCTGCTCTGGTGAAGCAGTTTTACCTGTTCCAATTGCCCAAACAGGCTCATAAGCCAACACCGCATTAGCAAAAGCTGCAATGCCAGCCTGCTCCAGTACAGCATCAAGTTGGCTAGCAATAACCGCCTCGGTTTGCCCGCTTTCGCGCTGCTCTAGAGTTTCGCCTATACAAAGCACCGGGGTTAAACCAGCGGCTTGGGCTGTCATAAACTTTTGCGCAACCCGCGCATCGGTATCACCATACATAGCGCGGCGCTCTGAATGCCCCACCAATACCATGCTGCAACCGAGCTCAACCAACATAGGTGCGCAAATTTCCCCAGTATGCGCACCAGAGCCATGTTCATTTAAGTCTTGTGCGCCATATTGCAATGGAGTATTTGCAGCGGCGGCAGCGATTATGCTGATATAAGGATACGGTGGGAAGATTGCCATTTCGACCGAACTGCCTGTTTTAAAGCCATTAGCGACTTCTGTAGCTAACTGACTGGCAGTAGCTGAATCAGTATTCATTTTCCAATTGCCTGCGACCAATATATTCCGCATTTTGGGGGTCCTTATCTGAAGATTTGTGGATTAGCCGCTTAGAATAACATTCTTAAACTTCAGATAGAAGCATGAACTAGGGCTGAAGGGATTAGTACAGAGATTGAATCTGAGCTTGGTTTGGATGTGGGTTGGTTGAATTTACACTGAGTAATGGGTCCCGGGCTCGACTATTCGCCGCCCCGGGAAGGCGGTTTGTATAGGTAGGTGTGATGGTTCGGGGGTACAAGGATATATTCCTCGTCATCCCGGAATTGCGGAATTGCGGAATTGCGGAATTGCGGAATTGCGGAATTGCGGAATTGCGGATAGCAATATCCGGGACCCAAATCTCCGGTATATATTTATCAATTCACTAAAAAACGCCTAGAAGCCACTGCAGTATTCCCAGTATTATCGTTAACTGTTACCGTAACGATATACTCTCCGGCAGATAAGCCCATATCTACTGTCAGGATATTTTTAGCATTGACATCCTGAACAAGATTCACACTCACTGACTGTTCCAGGCTAGCAATTAAGACCTTCAGTGCAGCTATATTTGCCGTGATATTGGCCGTATCCGCTGGATCTGGTAGCTGGTTGAAAAAGGCAGCATCTAATTCAAAATAACTCACCGATAAAGTACTCCAGTTAATGCCTGATTTAGCATCTGCAAAGCCAACTTTTAACTCAGAACCAGAGTTGCTACCTAATCGAGGAGTAGAGATATTAAGCACTGGCAACTGATAATCATCGGTATAACCCATGCCATCTGTGGTGGGGAAATCAATTGGGCTACCCAAGTCAACCCAACGGGCTATGGTTCTTTTATCAATATCGCTTATGGATAATGCAGGATGGCTTACTGGATAGTTGATATCATCATCTCTAGTCGAATCTAACCTGCCATCCAGTCGCTCGCCCCAAGCAGCCCACACAAATAAACTTTGCCTGGCTTGCGGGGTGCGAATGTAGCGACTCATTTGTGGTTCTGTATAACTGCTGGAATCGGTTCTTGAAATAACCTCCCATGCATCTTCACCACCAGTGCCATCGAGGATGAACATAGAACCAGACCCACCTGTGGTATGGCAAGAAATGCACGTACTATTTAGTATTGGTACTACATCCCGGTTAAACTCAACTCCATAAGAATATCCCGGCTCCAGCTCAACCCCAGTTGAGCTTAGCAGTGGTATGGAATTTTGGGTAAGATCCCAGATACCATCAGCAATTATTTCGTTGTTATCAGCAATACCGGGGATATTGGTAATCGCTTGATTGGTGCCAGCGGCAGTACTGGCAATATCAAGTGCTGGTATTGAATGGGCATGGCAACCGCCACAATCTGCGCGTTTCTCGCCTGACTTTAATGCCCTCCAGGTAATTTCCGAAACCAGTGTCATGCCTTTATCATCAATGGTCTGAATAAAAAATGGTGTATCGGCAGGAACCTTCGCCAACCACGATGTATCAGGATTACCCTGTAGATCCAGGGTGGTTTTTTTCACCGGAAACTCTCCCAATATTTCCCACTTCTCGCCGTGCTCTGCACCGAAGCGAGCCACTACCAGTCTTAATCTATCATCCAGCAGATGCCTAGATATGGCATTCCACCTCACCGTATCCAGGTTCCTGTTTATAGGTTCAGTAAAGGGTATTGGTGGGGTCGCTACAATGCGCACACCATATATATCACTATTGGTAAATGCCCCTGCATCAGCGCCTTGAACTGTCCAGTTTCCATCATGAAACTCTCTGCGGTTACTCGGATCAAATCTATCCGGGTTGCCCTCATTTAAGGGTTCACGATTATATATTGATGAGGTGCCTACCAGTGCGGTAGCCTCACCAGCTAACAAGCGACTATCATCAGGAGGCGATATAGCCAGGTTATTGATGATATCTGGAGTAGCTTGCCCATAGATTTGCTGATAACTCAATACTGCACGTGGCCAAATTTCATTGTAATTTGGATCGTCTTTAATTAGCACTAAATCAGTCGTTGGGTCCATGATGTAATCATCTTCGTCACCATCTGCATTTTTGATCATATAGATACCAGACTTCAGCGACTCACAAAGCCCGGCAGATGCACAAGCTGCATTGAACCAGTTAACTGAGCCTGTTGAATATGCAACTAATAAATCTCCATTGGTTGCAGTAGATGGCATCGAATACTTACCAGATCTATCTGGGGCTGGCGTGTCACTTCCAGTAGTATGTGGGGTAATTGTCACCATATCATTACGATCAAACTCCCGGTTACTAATCCGATACTGGTTCCCCCAAGGAAATCTTTGCTGAACTGATCCACGCAGAAAATCAATACCTGGAGGGTCAATGGATGAACGCATTATCAAGCCAAAGCCATAATCAAATGAAGGGTAGTAGTAGGCCCATACTATATCGCCGCCAGAGAGCTGAGAGATAAAGTGATCTAATCTTTTGCGATGATCATGTGGCTCAGTAAATTGGCGCAGGTTGGAGCCATCGGGGTGGATGGTAAAAAGTGTGGTCATCGCATAGCGAAATTCCGCACCATTGGATTTTGTTCCAGCATCTTGCCAGGTAGAAAACAGTATTCTGCCATCCATTAATTGCGTTGGGTGCTGGACCAAATGAATGTTGCCAGTTTCCAGTAATTGAATATTGGCAAGCTCTTTGGTAACCGCAGTGCCATCGTGGTCATCCATTACATACATCAATTGAATGCTGCCATCGATAGCGGCATCGGTATATGGGTGAAAAGTAGTCAGGGCTGCGCGATTAGAAACAAATAACAATCTTCCATCGGCCAATGGTACTGGCGACATATCGCGTATTGCGCGTCGATCTGACTGATCATGACCATCTCGCACATCACCGCTTACATTTCTATTGGCACTAAATAGAGCTGAATCAAAGCCATCATCATAGGTCATTCGGATAGGTGTAAATAATGGGTCATCCAAGCGGATTTTAAATATCCAACTTTGGTATGGGTCACCAAAGCGATTTGGGGATTCTACTTTTTCATTATAAGAGTAATAAACTGTTTTACCGTCATATGAAATAAAAGGATCCATGACACTACATTCGGCACAGTCAACCAAAATAATTTCCGATCCATCTGGCTTAAGTAATACCAGATCTGCACCTTCTGCTAGACGATAAGGCTTTTCTCCTTGAGGGATATTGACAAAAACACCTTCGCCCGGATCAGGGTATCTAACATAGACTATATCGAAGGTACTAGCCTGCTCAAAACTGGATGCAAATACAAAATCACCGCCTGCACCGCTAGATTGCTCAATACCCGGAATGGTTTTACTTGAGGCACTAATTGATGGTGGTGGTGTTGCAAGAACTGATACTACTAGTACCAGAAGTATAATCTTAATTCTCATAGAGTCCCTTCCCAAAAAACGAAGATACCATTACTTGTCACTGCTGTCCCGTTAACTCTCTTCACGAAGCACGCTACTATAGACATGCCA
>CAZEFU010000165.1:0-4851 GCA_964511515.1 uncultured Wenzhouxiangellaceae bacterium | reverse complement strand
CGGGAGTGGTTACTTTACGAGCATCGGTCTGGAGGATGAATTTCTCCAGGGATGTGCGCGCCAGAATCACCTCAAGGCTAATGACCGCATCAGCATTGGTAATGGGTCTAGCATCTGCCTTAATCGGTTTCTGGTTGAATGATCATCCGCTGGCTTTCCGCTGGATCTACCCCCTGGCTGCCATAATTGGCTTGCTTACCGCATGGGTGTACAGGAAAACTCGTATTCGTGGTTCGCGGCAACTGCTGCAAGATGAGCAGCAAAGCAAGTCTCTGAGCACAGGGCGCTTTACAGCAATGCTGGCAATTCTCCGGCGTGACCGAGATTTTCGTAACTATATGCTGGCGATGATGCTCTTTGGTAGCGGCAATCTTATGCTTATGGCACCACTGATTGTGGTTATCAATGAGCACTTTGATTTTCCGCGTTTGCAGCAAGTAATGATTACTTCATCTATTCCATTGGTGTTGGTGGCGATTAGTATAACTTTCTGGGCGAAATTGCTAGACTCACACCATATTCTAGCTTATCGGGCCAGACATTCATGGTCATTTGTATTGGCATTAGGCTGTTTTGCCTGGGCGGCAACTAGTAGCAATACTGTAGGATTCTGGCTGGGTTCAGTGTTACTGGGAATTGCTTATGGTGGTGCGGTATTGGGTTGGAATCTTGGTCATAATGATTTCTCTGATGATCAAGATAGCGCCTTGTATATGGGGATTCATGTAACCCTGACAGGCATTCGCGGTTTAATCATGCCCACTGTTGGCGTGCTGGTATACCAAGCATTAAATACTATCAATCCTGCTCTTGGATCAAGAGCCTTACTACTGCCATTTGCATTAGTCGTTTCCGGGTCGATCTTATTTGTAGTGCTTGCTCGTCGGCAATCTAAGCAAACTTAAAGCTTATCGGATCCATCACAAGCACCTTCAGTCGTTCTAAGCACACCATTGCTTTTAGCCACGCATTGATTGGAATATGTTTTATTATCGCAACCGCATACTGGCTGATAATGCATGGTACACATTGTTTCCAGGTTTGCAGGTCCTTTACAGGGCTGTTCTGCAGCAATATTTGAATCTTTTAAACCTGCCTCAGGTGTTTGTACAGATGTTTGTTGGCAGGCCGTTAACACTACAGCCATTAACAACAGGAACAATAAAGCCCGATTCTTACCAAACATAGTTTTCTCCAAGTATTAGTATCCAGCTTAACGCCAGCATTATTAAGGCCAGCATCACCATAGCAGAACCCATATCCTTGGCGCGACCAGAAAGTTCATGCATTTCACCACCAAAGCGGTCAACTACAGCTTCAATTGCGCTGTTGGCAAGTTCTACCAGCAATAATAGCAGCAAGGGAAGGATTAGTAACAGTAACTGCAGGCTCGATTGCGCTAGCCAAATTGCCACTGGTATAGCTATTGCTGTAAGCAGTAATTCTTGCCTAAAAGCAGCTTCGTGTTTATAGGCAGCTTGCAAGCCTTTCCAAGAGTAGCCTGTTGCAGCAATAATACGAGCAATACCTGTTTTTCCTGGTTTCATCTTAATCTCAAGCTATCAGTTAATATTAGTTTGCGCAAAATATTTCTCCTTCTCTCGCATGGCTAAATATACCATGCTACTATCGCCGAGCAACCACATGCAGCGCTACTAATCATACTTCAGGTATATACACATGACCGAAAGATTCCTCAAACTACCAAATTTTAATGCTATTAACGCCAGCACCATTGAGCCTGACGTAGTTGGTTTCGTGAATACCTATAAAGATGGTCTTGAGTCGCTAAGCAAATTAAATACTGAGCAGTTGAGCTGGTCAAGCTTGGTTGATGCTGAGATGGAATGGTCTTTGGCTTTAGATGAATACTGGTCGCCGGTTTCTCATTTGCCGATACCGACATAAAAGTGGGTCAGGAGAAGTTAAGAGCAGATTTTCTTAATTCTGCTTTAAGGTAGTAATCAAATTGATCGAGAACGCTTAATAGTGAATGGTTAACATAAATCACAGACTCACCTTTCTTGCCATGTTCTTTCCAGAGAGTGTTGCTCGGGACAGGTTCCTTTTGTGGCTTTAGGATAACGCACTCAGTGGTGGTATTGGTCTGGCCTGAATCAGTAGTAATGGCTTTTTGTTGATATTCAAATAGTTGCCGGGAAAAGAAAGAGTGCGCCTCTCCTACCCAGGTGATTGCCTTTAAGTAAAATTCATTGAGTGGGTCTATATCCGCGTTAAGATAGGCACTACGTGCTGCGTAGTACTCCCACCTGCTGATATTCTTCAGGTAGACGGTTAATAAACAAGCATAGAGCAGCCCAAGTTTGGGTTGTATTATGCTTATAAACATCATTCTTGCAAACCTGCCATTACCATCACTAAATGGATGAATTATAATAAATTGTAGATAAAATAGTAGGGCTTTACTTAGGTCTGGTTGCTTGCTGTTATTTGAGAATTCGAGCAGGTTTTGTATCAGGTCTGGGCAAACTTCAGGTATTGGGGCATAAAATGCAAACTGGTTATTCTTCGGGTCGCCCAAACGAATGTTGTTTGTACGGAAACCCGGTCGTTTAATCTTTGGGCAAAGCAATTTGTGAGTATCTAATAACGAGCGTTTTGTAAAAACTGATTTGGAGGAGATGAATTTATGAGCCTTAATAAACCTGGATATAGCATTATTAATTTGCGCGGTAATACGATTATTACCATACCTTGCCTGTCGCCAAAGCAGTAACTCCAGGTTGCTAATATCTGCATACTCACGGTGCAGGCATTTATCTCCCGCGAGCAATTTCAGGAAGTAACAGCTCAGTAACTCGGTATATTGGTGTTCATCTGGAAATTCACCGATAGAAATAACTGCCGGGACTGAAATAGCCTGAATAATCTCAGGGCCAAGTGGCTCAGGGGTGAAAGTGTTGCAGTTTGGGTTTTTTGAGGGGCTGTAGCTGCCAGTTATAATTTTTTTGATCATGTGTGGTTTATATGTTTACTGGGAGTAATTTTGCTTTTCTCGGCATCTGTGTCACCTGTGGGGGCGCAAGCATGGAGGGCTTAGGAGTGCATATGGTACTAACCGCAAGTCAGGCATGGGTTCCCCGCGCAGCAGCGTGAGAATCAGAATCAGCAGTTCTAGGAATGTATTCCTTTTTGTTACGAGTTTTGCATTTAAAGAGCTTCATGAATTATATTGCTGTATAAAACCTCCATGTAGAGACGCGTATACTACAGAGGCATTTCCCCAGATTTGACGAAATCTCCATAGCTTACCTCATTGCATCAATTCTTTGATTAACTCGCTCGATTTCTTTAGTAGTTAGGTATCTTTCCAGCTTGTCTATTTGGTGTTGTTTAATGTTTGGGTCGCCAAGCATTATAGCTAAACTGCCATAGTAGTATGCGAGAAGCTTGCTTCTGGGTAAAAAAGACGGCTCTGATTTATTGGCATACTCTCGGTACAATTTATTAGCGGCATATGAGACCCCTTTCGCAGAAATAGTTTCTAGGTAACCAAATACTTCATCACGAAGATTCATATACTCCAGTGGATCCGAAAAATACTGGATGGTATACCGCCGTACAGCTTGTTTAAATATGTCTGTAGATATGAGCTGCATATACTCATCTCCATTCCTAGCAAGCTCTAAGACTGTCCAGAATGGATCGTGGTTTTTTGTTAAATATTTACACCTAGGCTTCAATGCCGTATTGAATGCGGTATCTCTATATTTCAGGTCATCCAGCGTAGTTGGGAGATTATTGTGTTTACATAAACTCGCAATTTGACTCACCATGTATGCGTTTGATTTTCTATTGTTTAGATAGTAGTCAATGGCATCTTCTGCATCCTCAGGGGTATTATACTGTCTTAGAGAAAGGCTTAGAAATTTTGAGACGACTGATTCGGGGTTGTTAAAATCATTCTCGAAGAAAAGTCTATGCTCTAAGTCCAAGGTTGCACTATCTGGCATTTTGGATATGTCTAGGCTATTTGTTATCCCTATAGCAGATGAGGTTTCAGACTCAGCTAGCTTCTCCGTGGTTCTCGTTCTGTTGTCTGTTGAAATTGCTCTTGCTGCAATGCTCTCTGTTGAATTTGTACTTTCACCCCAGTCAAATATAAGCATTGTAAGTAGAAAAATACTTAACACAGATATCAATATGACCACTGTCTTGAGTGTTACTGATTTAGTCATTTCTTTTGCTCATATAGGTTTTACGATAAATAACTAGTACAAGTTTTATTAGCAGGCTAATTAGTAGTGAAAATACTATGATAGACAATATTATTGCAAATATTCCTCCGCCCAAGAAATCTTTAAACGAAACATAAGCTGGTAAGCTCAAGATAAATATAATCCCGAGTGATATACGAGACAAACGTTGTTCTGATTTGGTGGTATATTTGCCTTTGGAAGTATTCATAGTCATGCCTGTAATCACTTAGTAGCCTGATAAATGATAGGTTGTGCTTGTCAGAATAGCCTGCATGTTCCTTGTCCTTTTACTACAGTGACATTTACAGCCACTTTTTCATCATAAGTGGACCCATGCGCACATGATAAAGCGTTAAAAAGCAATATGTCGCCACAACTATATTCTGGTATGCCCTCTAATGCATGATCAATAATTACATATGCGCCAAGCCCCGCTGCAGCTCCGCTAGTGTCATCGCCGAATAATGAGACAAACATAGCCGCTATCACACCGGATAGTCCCGTCACTAAATCGACTACATGACCGTTGATATCATTTCGCTGATCTGCTTGAGCTTGTGTGAGTGGGCCAATAGACCATTTAAATTCAGCGCATGGAGATGAATAATCTTCATCTTCATCAGAATCAGAA
>CAZEFU010000164.1:0-4874 GCA_964511515.1 uncultured Wenzhouxiangellaceae bacterium | reverse complement strand
GGGTTACCACGATACTGTTGTACCTGGTGTGGTGCAGAGGAATGTTTTTGAAAATCCCGGCTGGTATACCGCATATACACCGTATCAGGCAGAAATATCTCAAGGTCGTTTGCAGGCATTGTTAAATTTCCAACAGATGGTAATCGACCTTACCGGCATGGAGCTAGCAAACGCCTCTTTGTTGGATGAAGCCACTGCTGCGGCTGAAGCCATGGCTATGCTCAAGCGCAGTAACCGCCGCAATCGTTCGCTGCGTTTCCTGGTTGACCCAGCTTGCCTGCCGCAAACTCTCGATGTAGTGAAAAATCGGGCCAGCCATTTTGGCTATGAAGTGGTGAGTGCTAAATCTAGCGATGACATGATTAGCGAGCTGGCAACTAATGAATATTTTGGTGCGCTGGTGCAGTATCCAGGAGTTGCTGGGGATATTCCTCAGTTAGAGCAGATCATTCAAGCTGCACACAATAATAATGCAATGGTGGTTGTAGCTGCCGACCTGCTTAGTCTGGCAGTGTTAGAATCGCCCGGCAAACTTGGCGCAGATATTGTAGTTGGGAATGCTCAACGCTTTGGTGTTCCTCTAGGCTATGGTGGACCCCACGCCGCCTTCTTTGCCGTCCGTGATGCTCATAAACGCACTATGCCAGGCCGAGTGATTGGTGTTTCCCAAGACCGCCTGGGTAAGCCGGCCCTACGCATGGCTCTACAGACCAGAGAGCAACATATACGCCGCGACAAGGCCACCAGTAACATCTGTACAGCGCAGGCCTTGCTGGCGATTATGAGTGGCTTTTACGCAGCCTGGCATGGCCCTAGCGGAATTAAGAAAATAGCCACCCGAGTACAGCGACTTTGCAGTGTATTAGCCCAAGGTTTAGATGAACTTGGCTTCCAAAGCACAAATACCAACCGCTTCGATACCCTCAGCTTTGAGCTAAATGAATCACAAGCTGAAGCAATCTACCAACGCGCCTTGCAAGCAAAAATAAACCTTCGCAGAATCGGCAATACCGGTCTGGGAATTAGTGTCAATGAGGCAACCAGTCGTGACGACATAACTGCCTTATGGGCAGCCTTCAGCAATGATGATTCACAGCTAGATTTTGCGCAACAAGATCAAAAGCTGGCGGATAATTTCAACGCTATTCCTGAGAAACTACAGCGCAAAAGCGAATACTTAACTCATCCAGTCTTTAATCAATATCATTCTGAAACAGAAATGATGCGCTATATGAAGCGCCTGGAAAATAAAGATATTAGCTTGGTGCACTCGATGATTTCATTGGGTTCATGCACGATGAAATTAAACGCTGCCAGTGAGATGATGGCAGTTTCCTGGCCGGGCTTTGCAGCTATTCACCCATTTGCACCACTAGATCAAACTGCAGGCTATCAAATTTTATTTAAAGAACTGGAAGATATGCTGATAGCTTGTACCGGCTATGCAGCAGTCAGTTTACAGCCCAATGCAGGCTCACAAGGCGAATATACCGGCCTGTTGGCGATAAAAAGCTGGCATGCCAGCCGTGGAGATGAAAACCGCAATATATGCCTTATCCCCTCTTCTGCTCACGGTACAAACCCAGCCAGCGCGGTGATGGCGGGCATGAAAATTGTCTTGGTAAAATGCGACGATAACGGCAATGTTGATGTTGATGATTTAAAAGCCAAGGCCGAACTGCATAAAGATTCACTCTCAGCCCTGATGGTCACCTATCCTTCTACCCACGGCGTTTATGAAGAAAGAATTCGCGAAATTTGCGAAATCATTCATACCAATGGCGGCCAGATATACCTTGATGGCGCTAATTTAAATGCCCTAGTTGGTTGTGCTGCACCGGGTAAATTTGGAGCTGATGTGTCGCATTTGAACCTGCATAAAACATTCGCCATTCCGCATGGCGGTGGTGGGCCAGGAGTTGGGCCGATATGTGTAGGTAAACATTTACAGGAGTTCCTGCCTGGTCATGCAGTACAGCCAATACCCGGGCAAAACACCAACATACCAGCGGTCGCTGCAGCTCCTTGGGGAAGCGCCGGCATATTACCTATATCCTGGGCCTATATTGCTATGCTGGGTCGGGATGGCATGAAAAAGGTTACTCAGGTGGCAATTTTAAGTGCCAACTATATGGCCAAACGCCTAAAGCAAAATTTTGATGTGCTCTACACCGGTCGTAATGGCCGGGTAGCCCACGAATGCATTATTGACTTGCGGCCTTTCAAGCAAAGCTGTGGCATTAGCGAAGAAGATGTAGCCAAGCGCCTAATCGATTACGGCTTCCACTCCCCCACCATGTCATTCCCGGTTCCTGGCACTTTGATGATAGAGCCAACCGAAAGCGAATCACTAACAGAAATAAAACGCTTTTGCGAAGCCTTGGAATCCATCCATAAAGAAATTATGGAAATTGAAAATGGCACTGTTGATGCAGAAGACAATCCACTCAAAAATGCCCCGCACCCAGTAAGCGAAGTAAGCGCAGATGAATGGCCGCATAAATACTCTCGCTCACAAGCCGCTTGGCCAAGCAGTAAACTGCAGGAATATAAATTCTGGCCACCAGTCGCGCGTGTAGATAATGCCTGGGGAGACCGCAATCTGATGTGTGCTTGTCCACCAGTTGAAAGTTATATGGATGAGGAATAACAATACAAGCTTATAAGCCTAGTATTCTCTCTGGTTTCACACGGATACTAAAAAGCTGCCTCAAACTCTTATTAATCTAGCCCCAAAGGGCTTGAGCGGAGGTGATCCCATTAGTGACTTGCATTAATAGTTATTTGCGTTACTCTTTACTCAAACCCATCTGCATATATCACCGGGCTAGATGACATAATATCTCCATCATAAAACTCCACATTATCCATATACAAATTTGTTTGTTCGGTAAAACCACTGTTTGCCCAGCCGAGTAAATAGCCTTTTCGGTAACCTTGTGTGCCAGGCACCCAATTATTATTGAATGTGGCTTCCAGGAATAGTTGCCCATTTTTATACAGACGAAACTCGGTAGGGGAAGAATCAGTACCTGCCTTAATATATATAACAACTGACATCCACTTGCCTAAATCATTTGCTAGATCAATAAAATTTGCCGTTGTATTCCTTGAAGACATACCATTTAATGGTTGCGTTTTATAATCATTGCTAAAACTGGAGTTATAAGTATTGTTGCCTGTTTGAGAATTGCCATTGTCAAATTCATTCCACATGCTTGCTCCAAGCTTTTCCATATCTGAATAGGTATCCGTCCATAAGCGGAAGAACTTATTATTGGCCCAGCCCTGACCTCCATTATTAGCTTTATGCACATAATTGGCAGGTATATAAAGGTCGAATTTTATTGATAGCTCTTCATAATAGGCCCCTAAGTCAAATCTTGCTTCAGACCAAGAATCCGCCCCATCAGGAACGCCACTGAATCGAAACCTGGCAGAATATACGCCTTCCTTTGGCATCTCATTTGAAATACTTACTGAAGTCAAGCTGCCCCAGAAACCAGCAAACCCATTTTCAAAATCATCACTCACAATCAATGTTTGAGCTGTCAAATTACTCATTGTTATAAGTAGCAAGAAAATAATTGCAGTTAGCGATTTATATAATGTATTTTTCATACCTTAGATTCCTAATAAAGTGCGTACATCATCCTAGAGTGGCTTTTTAATGGTTACTATGGGATGTTTATGGACAGAAGAAATGAATCATTATATAAGCAAAACTCGGCCAAGGCCGGGGTTTGCTTATCTTATTCCCTACGCTCAGGCTGCGGTACTGGCGCGAATTTTCTTTAAGGCGTTGGCTTGTAATTTCATTAGTGTTTAATAAATCACCCGTAAGTTTTCTGATTTAATATGTGCTGTAATATTATCAAGACATTTTCCATATCGTTTAGTGACAATATATTTTCATAGAAATCGTACAATGACCAATCTGGCTGGCACTGACCAGATATTGAACAGTAGCGAATGACCTTCAACTCTCCGCTTCCACATCCACCGAATTTGGAACAATTGTATAGATCTATAGCAGCAAAATATACATCTTCAAATATAATACCTGCTGATATGTAAGGGTACTCAAGTTGTAATAGTGATAGTTTTGGATTATCTTTCAGGAAATGAAATAGGTTCTCACCAATATTAGACATTGCCTCTGGAGACCTTGCATTTGCAATTTGACTAGCGACTGTATTAAAGATCTCAGATTCATCTAAACTTCTTAGTTTGTTTATTAATTCATTACCTTTCTTAACTGTCTCTCCGTTCGACCTCAAAAACCTACTATAAAATTCTTCATGCGACATTACTTCTGTATAGCCTTCACAAAATTTAGTTACGCTATTGCGTATCCAGTCGGTGTCTTTTTCATGCATTGCCTGTTCTTGGTAAGTGGAATTGCATCTAGCATATAGTCCAAGCTCAAGTCGACTTGCCAAGCTATCATAGCCATCTCTATAAGCATTTGAGATCACTGACTGGGCCTTTTGTGCGTTTGATGCTTGTAAGTAATCGTGCCAAATTATTTCTGGGGGCTTTCTGGAATTACTAGCTACTGAAACCCCTTTTATCAGTGTTGTTAATGATTTTTCTTTCTCTTTATACTCTTCAATATTTATGTGGTCAACCACTGGTTGCATCACAGTTTCGGTGGTGTTTTCCTGTTCAGTTAATTGATGTTGTAGAAACACAAAATACACTATTGCAACAAGAGCTAGACTAGTTATCACACCGATTCGCACCATCTGTTTCTTTGTCATCATGTTACCCACAAAAATTATCAATAACTGTTACTTATATTTCACCGAGTTACCGTTGGGCAAACCAATGCGCCACCGAATGCCAGGATTGACTTCCAACAGCTTTACCCG
>CAZEFU010000163.1:0-4910 GCA_964511515.1 uncultured Wenzhouxiangellaceae bacterium | reverse complement strand
TTTCTCCTAAGCTCAATAATAGCCTGAAGTTGTCTACAATACCGGGGGAAGTCCAATAATAGCCTGAAGTTGTCTACAATACCGGGGGAAGTCCAAAGAACCACCAATGCTGCACTTACCAACGACTTAATACAAACTACAACTCTTGCTGATAGCGTCTATATAGTATTTTAACCCGCCTTAGATACTCGACAGTTTCAGAAAATGGTGGTACGCCATCATATTTATTTACCGCACCAGCTCCGGCATTATAAGCAGCGACTACACGGTCAAAGTCATTTCCAAACTGTGCATAGAGTTCTGCCAGATGAGCTGAACCTCCTGGAATGTTTTGTTCTGGCAAGAACGGGTCTGCAACCCCCAGGCGCTCTTGATTAAAAGGCATTAACTGCATTAGACCCTGTGCACCCTTGGGAGATTCTGCTTCTGGATTAAAAGCTGATTCAGCATGAATAATAGCACGGATTAAAGCGGCATCAACTGAGTTCTCCGTTGCTGCCAACTCAATAATTTCTGCGTATTTAGTGGGCCGCAAACGAACTCTTTCCCAACTAACACGGCCGCATTTCTGATCTCCGACATAACAGGGGAAGTTCAAGATCTTATAGCTTTGACCCGAAGGCTTAACATTGGTGTAGTACACTATCCCTCGTTTATCTGTGTAACGATAAACTTCAGAAGCAACGCTGCCCGTAGACAATACAAACATAAGCATCATCAACAACCAGAGTATTTTATTATTCATTTTCATTTCAAAGTGGATCCGCAATTATCATACCGCCATCAACAACAATGGTTTGCCCGCTAATAAAGGCTGCGCCGTCACTGAGTAAGAAACTTATAGGCCCAGCAATATCTTCAGGAAGACCAACTCTGCCTAAGGCCGATTCATTTTTTATTTTGCTAATAAGCTTAGGATTCTCTAACAAAGCAGTAGAAAAATCAGTTTGGATCAAACCTGGAGCCACGCCGTTAACTCGAATACCTTGTGTACCATAATCCAGTGCCAAATTCCGGACTAATTGCATTTCTGCCGCCTTAGAGAGACCGTAGGCACCAATCATACGGCTACCCATCAAACCGGCAATGCTACTGATAATGACCACCGAAGCACCTGCTTCCATATGTTTTGCTGCCATTGCCGTCAAGCGCATGGCGCTGTAGACATTATTGCGCATTATTAACTCGAAGGCTTGATAGTCGACAACTTTGCTTGGTCCATATACAGGGTTTGAAGCAGCATTGCATACCAAACCATCAATTCTGCCCCAGAGAGCTACAGTCTTTTCTACCAGTGCTTGGAGTTGCTGCTCATCACCAATATGACAAGCGATTGCAACTGCTGTGCCACCTTTACTTTCAATTTCATTAACAACTAACTGGCAGTTCTCTACAGAACGTGAACTTACCACAATTCGATCACCATCTAAGGCTAAGGATTTCGCTGTTGCAGCACCAATTCCTTTGCTGGCACCAGTGATGACAATGACTTTTTGTTGGTCTGCACGTTTTTCGTTCATTTCGATCTCAATTACTGGTTCCATATTTCTGCAGATTTGATTATACCTACCTTTTTAGACTAAAATCATGCGGTCGAACAATTTATTTCGACCTTTGTAAAAACGATAAAAGATAATGAGGGAATATCATGGGTTATGAAATTGATTCATTGCTAACATGGCTAATCGTCGGCGGCTTAGCTGGGTGGCTGGCTGGTATTATCATGAAAGGCGGCGGGCTTGGCCTGGTTGGGAATGTCATAGTTGGTATTATTGGTGCGTTTATTGGCAGTTGGTTACTATCAACACTGGGAGTAACTATTGGTACCGGCCTTGCTAACGCTATTATTACAGCGACCGTGGGTGCAGTGGTACTGTTGTTTATTATTAGTCTGATAAAAAAATAGCCAGGTACGCATTCCGAAAAAACTGCTTACCCATGGGTTTTCTTAACCTGTTTTGCGCATTACCCCTTCCTGGGCAGTGCTTGCTATCAAATTCCCAGAGGTATCGAAAATACTCCCACGCGATAAACCTCTGCCACCATTAGCGCTGGGGGAGTCACAGGCGTACAACAACCAGTCATCCACCCTGCAAGGGCGATGAAACCACATCGCATGGTCAAGGCTAGCCAACATCAACTAGCCACTAAGAAAAGAGACATCATGTGGTAATGCAGCCGTACCAATTAATTGAAAGTCTGAGGCGTAGGCGAGCAACACTCTATGTAAGTCAGGGTTATCTGGTAGTTTGCCGCGACAACGAAACCACACCTGTCGCTGCGGCTCTAATTTACCTGGCTCGATTGGATTTATATTTTGTACCGAGCGAAATTCAAATGGCCCCTCTTTAATAAACCAACGCCGCAACTTAACCGGAATTTTTTCCAGTATTTCAGCATCTAATATGCGGGCTGGCCCTAAGCTTTCCGGATCTGGCACAGCAGGAGCTGTCAGTTGATGCTCCATACCCTGTTCTGGTTTCTGGAACGAGCTAGCCATAGTAAATATTGGCCGCCCATGCTGAATCGCAACCACTCTTCTAGCAGTAAAGCTCCGCCCTTCGCGACTATGGTCAACTTCATATACGATAGGTGCAGCAATATCACCTGCTCGCAAAAAATACGCGTGCATAGAGTGAGGCACGCGTCCATCGGTTACAGTTTGTGAAGCCGCCAGCAATGATTGCGCTAATACTTGACCACCAAACACTCTAGGAGTACCAATATCCCTGCTTTGGCCACGGAAGATATTATCTTCAATTCGCTCTAATTCAATTACATGCAAAAGCTCGTCTATAATTGCGGTCACACTATTCTCCAAGTATTCTTCGTTTCAACATTCTGGCTATGCAGTATGGAGCATAGCTGACAAATAAAAAAGTAAATATACCAGCGACAAACAGCAAGGCGGCTGGTAGCATTGGGTTATCGAATTAAAGAAAACTAATCATGAAACCTCCTAACAACTTTCTCTGGCACGATTACGAAACCTTCGGCACTAATCCACGCTGGGATCGCGCCAGCCAGTTTGCGGCAATTCGTACAGACGCTGAACTCAAGCCTATACCTGGCGAGGAATATGAGTGGTTCTGTAAGGCATCTAACGATATGCTGCCGCAGCCCGATGCCTGCATGGTTACTGGAATAAGCCCGCAATCAACTCATGAAAAGGGCAATAAGAGTTTGATCGAAGCTGATTTCTGCCGGCGAATACGCGAAGTCATGCTCCGTGGTGGTACCTGTACTGCTGGCTATAACTCGATTCGCTTTGATGATGAGTTCAGCCGCAACCTGTTTTACCGCAACCTCTATGATCCTTATGAGCGCGAATGGAAAAATGGTAACAGTCGCTGGGACCTAATCGACCTTGTTCGTGCTTGTTATGCTCTTCGGCCTAACGGTGTTGAGTGGGTATACCACGAACCAGGCAAACCCAGCTTTAAGCTTGACCAGTTAAGCGTGGCCAATAATTTCGAGCATGCAGATGCCCACGATGCCCTTGCTGATGTCCGCGTCACTATCGATTTGGCAAGATTACTGCTCAACAAGCAACCTCGCTTGTTTCAATGGTCACTTGGCATGCGCGATAAAAAAGCCGTTGCGGCAATGTTAAACCCAATGCTAAAGCAACCGCTAATCCATATAAGCGCCAAAATTCCCGCTACGCGTGGCTGTACAACTTTGGTACTACCAATCTGCACACACCCTAGAGTACCGGCACAAACCCTTTGCCTTGATCTTATGAGTGACCCGGCAATAGTGTTAGATTCGAGCATCGAGGAATTACAAGACAGCTTGTTCACCCCAGCAGCTGATCTGCCAGAGGGTATGGAGCGACCTGGCATAAAAGGAATAGCTGCGAATAAATGCCCGTTTATAGCTCCAGTTAGCGTGCTCAAAGGTGTTGATCAAGAGCGCATCAAACTAGACCAAGGTCGCTGCGATCAAAACTTGCAGATACTTCTAAAACATTCTGCTGAAATTGCAGATAAGCTGAGCAACCTGTTTGCAGAAAGCACCTACCCTGAGTCCGATGATCCTGACCAGATGATCTACTCTGGCGGCTTCTTTAGCTCCTTAGATAAGCTCCAACTAGAGAACATTCACCAACTTTCACCCACAGAACTTGCCAGCACTGAGTTTAAATTTCAGGACAACCGCCTTGCCGAACTCTTATTTCGCTACCGTTCAAGAAATTACCCAGATACTCTAAATGCTGATGAACAGGTCCTTTGGGATAAATTCAGAAAACAACGAATTCTACAAGCCGACCACGGCAACCAGATGAACTTGGAACAATACTTGCGGCGTATTGAAGAATTACGTCAGGAAAGCGGCACTCCGGGCAAAAACCCAGAGTTTAAAGCCGCTTTATTAGATAAATTGGAAGTCTGGCCATTAGAAATCGGAATCCAGTAAGCTGCAGCAGTTTTGGTGTAGTTATTAAGCAATATGTAGGTAATTACTCTTGCTAGTTTGAAAAGATAAAATCAATGATTTATGCGTGTAAGCTACAAACAACTTTAGAAAACAATACACAAGTAACTGATAGCAGTATTTTATTATAAAATGCTTATGTTTCGCCATGCTACAAAGCGACTGCTACGCCTAAGTCATTGATTCTTAATTGCGTAATCAATACTGGTTAATAATTAACCAATCTGTCCTGCTCTATGCTATCAAAGGTGCGAAAAAAAAGTATTCACAGACTTATCCACAGCAATTGTGGATAACCTTAGTAGGTTTGCAGAACACTCAAAAACCACTTAAAGATAGTTGTTTTGAGCTAGGCGCTGATTCCACAGATGAGAGCGAAGGAATTGCCTCTGTACGGCCATTTCGGCGCTGCCTAAGGTGAGTATTTGGGGTTTTACCAGAAACGAACTCATAACAACTGCCATCGGTGAACA
>CAZEFU010000162.1:0-4923 GCA_964511515.1 uncultured Wenzhouxiangellaceae bacterium | reverse complement strand
ATAAAATAGGTGCCTTCAGCGGTGTTGTTGCTTATCCTGACTGCATCCGCAATCACATAGCCATCAGCCTGATCGGTGAGAACTACTTCACTGGTGTTATCCAGGGTATAAGTACCCAATGATACCCAGCTGGCACCATTTTGGCGCTGGTCAACACTTATATCGGTGTTGCCGGAGGCATGGTTTACTGTATAGGTGGCATTACTGGCGCGGTTGGGGTGCGCAGTCCAGCGGGCAAAGACCTCAAACTGGCCAGTAACTGCTAGTGGCCAGCTAATGCTGTTGTAGCCTGCGCCTGGGGCTACAAACTTTATCGCATCGGCAATTACAAAACCATCAGCCTGGTCGCTTAAGCTTACTTGGCTGTTGCTGTCCAAGTCGAAATTGCCTAGCAACTGCCATTGTCCACCGTTTTGGCGTTGGTCAACGCTGATATCGGTGCTACCTGTGGCATGATTTACTGTATAGGTGGCGTTGCTCGCCCGATTGGGGTGACTGGTCCAGAGGGCATATATTTGATAATTACCGGGGTCTTGCAAGGCGGGTGACCAACTGGCAGTGTTGGCAGCAGCACCTACTGGTACGGCCTGAATGGCATCGGCAATTACATAGCCATCCGCCTGGTCGGTGAGGGCTACTGTACTTGCGGCATCCAGAGTAAAAGTACCCAGCAACATCCACTGGCCGCCGTTCTGGCGTTGGTCTACGCTAAGTTGTGCTGTGCCGTTGGCGTGATTGACGCTGTAGGTGGCATTACTGGCACGGTTAGGGTGTGCAGTCCATTTGGCGTATAACAGGTAATCGCCGGGGTTTAGGCTGGCTAGGCCCCAGGTGAAGGAATTATCGCCCACACCAGCAGAATGATGGCGGTAGTTGCTGCCTTCATAACCAGTAACAGAGGTAGAGCTTGGCCAGTTACCCACCACAATGGTATCGGTGTGAGTATCGTCAATAGTCACCGCATCCGGCGAGCTACCATTAGCGGAGTGATGTTGGTAGTTGGCACCGTTGTAACCTGCCACACTGGTAGATACTGGCCAGTTGCCAGTGGTGCTAAACCCGCTATCGCCATTATCTACTATAATGCCGCCAGTCGGGATGGTACTGCCAACATGGTGTTGATAGTCGCTACCGATAAAACCCGGCACGCTGGTGGAGCTTTGCCAGTTGCCGCTAGCGGTGGCCTGACTATTATCAATGCTTAAATCTATGGCTATACCACTCTGATAACTGGCTACTGCCTGGCCGTTAAAGTAGATATATTCCTTAAAGGTTCCATCAAGTGGATACTCACCCAGAAGCTGACCGGATGGACTGTAGACATAATGGGTCTCGGTGCTAGTGTTTAGTTTACTCACCCGCTGGCCGCGGCCATCGTATTGGTAGTTCATAATTACGCTATCGCCAGAGCCATCGCGGCTGGAGGTTCGGGTCAGGCGATTGTTATCGGCATAGCTAAATAACTGGCCATAGCCAAGGGAATCGAGCTTGGTGGTGCGGTTGCCGACTGCATCGCGGCTGTGTGTACTGAAATGTACGACCTGACTCATTCCTCTACCTTGTTTTATTTGTGAATGATTATAGTAAACACTCAGTTACTTGGTTCCTTTTGTGTAAATATACTCAATATACCTGTCAGCAGTTATCAATTTTCACTCGTTGCAAAAACGAGAATGGCTCTATCTGGCGCCTGTCCCAGGGTTCATGACTACCCCTGATCATAGCTCTGTCTTGTTTCTGTTTAATACTTTGATTTTATTAGACGAGTTTATATAAAACAAACTCGCAATAATCATCGCAGAGACCGAAACCACAGGGTATCCAATAAAAAAATCTATTGGGGATAATAACAACCCAATAAGCGGTATTACTAACACCGAGCTAGACGAAAAACCAATTGAACTATATTGCAACTTACTACTACAGAATTCACAATTAAATTCCTCAGAGTCAGACAGGCTAGATTCATCTATTGTTAGCTTATGATTACAAACAGGACATTTAAATGCTCCTTTTCCAATGTTGTTATTAACAAGATTGCTCATCACATTCTCTATTACATACTCCATTAGTATATATTTGCCAAGCAATTGCTGCACCAGCAGCTCCTACATTTCCAACAAGACTTGCACCAGCTGCTCCCGAAGCTGCAGCCCCTGGCCCTGTAATTAATCCTAGAAAAGCACCAGCAGCGCCTCCAATTGCTGTACCCAAACCTCTTCCACCAATACTTAAAAAAGGACTAATTACTGCAAGCCTTGCTTTGCAGGTTAAGTTAAATATGGGGCAGCCACATCATCTCCGCGTAAATATTCATGGTGTTGCAATGACCGGTTGAAACCAAGTATGGCAAAAACGGGAATGGTTCTATTGGGGGAAGTTCAGTCTGTCCCAGTGTTCTTTAGAATTCTTTAACCGTAAATCCCTAAGCTTGGCCAAAAAGCCGGGTTCATTTCATATGTAATTGCTAATTTATTTTTTCTCATCCTAGTCTTCAATAACTGCATGTTATAGCCAACATCAAATATATATTGCGTCTCGTTATCATTGTATTTCAAACCAAAGAAACCGTAGTATAAAAGAAACTCTATTACCTTTTCCATTTTTGCTTCGGGTATACAATTGATTTCAAGCATGATGAGTAAATCATCATGTGTAAACTCACTATTTTCGCCCACAAACTGGTAAATCAAATTTTTTGCGGATGGCTCAATATCCGTTAACTCGTGATCTGCATCAACTATAAGGTCATTGGAATATGCCTTTAAGCCTTTTTCAATATCCATTTCTTCAATTTTTTGGTGCTGTAAATTAACCGCAAATCCACGACATACATTAATAATCTTCAATAGGTTTCTAGGGCGCATAAGCGACCGATCTATAAAGTATTGAGAAGTTTCCTCTCCTTTGTAATGGGTTACACATAGCATCGACCATAGATCTAGGAATTCAGCTTCATTTGGGAGGTTATTTTGAATTAAACGACGCCTTATCATTTCACGAAGCAATTCTGGGTCACTCCAATCTAGTATTGCTTTAGATTCTTTTCCAAAATCCGCAGACTCTTCCATCAATAATTGATACACATCATTTCGAACAAAGACAACAGTATGAAAATTGTGTTTAATTCTAATCATTTCTCGTTGAATTTTTCTCGATGCATCAATTAGGCAACGCAAAATAGTAATATCTCCCTTTGCTAATCCATGAGTTGACCAACCTTTATCAAGATTATCAAAAAGTATCCAAATTTCCTTTTTGTGTTTTAGGTATACCGATAATGTATCTCTAAGCTCTCTTATTTCGTGAGAATGTATAATTGATGTAACTTCGTCCGCAGTGAGCCTAGTGTCTTTCGTTTTACCATGATAGGAAGAATATCCTAAAGCAATGGAATTCGACAGCATTGATAGCCGTTCAGAAAAGTCACCTTCCTGCACATATGCACTGTCCTTATAAATTGAACTCAGCTTTTGATAATCTTCGTATAAGCGATTATCTCGCAAATGCCGATCTTTATCCTTTTCTAAAACTTTATAACAAACCTCCAAATACAACAAGTATTCCCAGAAAGCAACAATCAGATGATTTTTTGCTCCTGCAGACAAGTAATCCAGCACTTCTTCTTTGAGCTTTACTAATTGATAACCTTCAGGCTTTAAATCAACCACTACATTCTTTTTGTCTGCCCGTTTTTTATTTCTAACTTGTGAAAAAAGCGCTGTTTTACCTGTGCCTTTTCTTCCAACCACAAGGTTTACTTCACCACGCTGCGTTCGGCCAAACTCATCTGTTTGCAAGTAGTAATTCCCAAGGCTTTGGAATTCATTTTCCGCCATGGGGTCGCCTATAACTAAATTAGACAATAAATTTCCGGTTGGCAACTCGGTGTAAACGGATTCCTGCATTTTTTCGTAAACTGATAAAGAAAAAACATGAATGTGGTCCCTTATATCTTCCGGCCGGGTGTACTCTTTTACAAAGTCTCTAACATCTAATGGTGTCAATGGACCATCTTTATCCTGAAGTATAAGTGTTGGTTTACCCATGCCGTGACTTAGTCCAGATACAAATGCAGCTCGAATATTATGCGTATCAGCCGCAGTTTTTCCTGCCGCCAATAAAGGCACCAAAACCCCATAAGAGGACGCAACATGTGTAATAGCATCAATCGCTGACATGCGAGATTCCTCAGAAGGAGTAAAACTTCTATAAAAAAGCCGAGCTTTTTTAACCTTCGAAATAATATGAACCATCGCTGATCCTTTTATCGGCGTTTCCAGAACGTACAAAGGTGTAGAGCGATTTGGTTTAATGGCTGTATTTATTGGCTTTAAGTCCGAAATTGATGTTATTAATTGACTTAACTCATTCTGATTCGAATATGATTCATAACCTAAGGTATCGTAAATCCCCACCTCAGTGATCTTCTCTTGGTTATTCTCATACTCTTTGTTTCTAACCAAGAAAACCCTTCTGCCAACACCTATTGCATAGCCAATTTCATATGTGACATTAAAGTTCAACTTTGTTATATCTGCGATTAAAATATTGGAGTTATCTAACTCTGTAAATATTGGTGCAGTTAATGATCTCCCAGCAATATCATTTTCTTCCCAGCTTTTGAAGTGACATCCACCTGCTCTATTAGCTTTATCAATTGCTTCTTTTATTACGGCAGTTAAGCCGTATGGGCTAGAAGGGTAAGCAAAAAAACCTATTATTTTATTCATTTAGTATTCTCAGATTAATTTATGTCTAACTATTCAAATTTCCCGCTAACTGCCATTTGCATACTCAGACCGGCCCTATGGTTCATCGCAACGGTTCTGACCTACTTCCAGCACTTCGTGCTCTGTTCCTTTGGGGAAAAGATCATTGGGATACCATTTACAAACGGGAATGGTTCTATTGGATGCCTGA
>CAZEFU010000161.1:0-4953 GCA_964511515.1 uncultured Wenzhouxiangellaceae bacterium | reverse complement strand
ACTCTCAATCTCTAGTCAGGCAACTGAGATCGTTGAATTTATTAGTCGAAGATCCGTTAATAAATGATTATTTTTCGGAGATGGGGTATCGATTAGTATCAAATTCAGACCGCCCTGATATGGAATTCACTTTCATTGTTATAAAAAGCCAGGTACTTAATGCCTTTGCAGCGCCTGGTGGAGTAATCGCACTACATACTGGCCTGGTAACATCAGCCGATAGTGAGGCCGAAGTTGCCGGCGTACTCAGCCATGAAGTTGCCCACATAACACAAAACCATTCGGCCCGAGGCATGGAAAACCAGAAAAAAGTATCCATTCCCATAATGGTAGCTATGATTGGCCTAGCTTTACTCTCGGGCAGCCCGGAAGTAGCACAGGCAGGCTTAATGGCTGGTAATGCCCTGAGCGCACAAAACCGAATTAACTTTACCCGCCAAAATGAACACGAGGCAGACCGCCTGGGTATTCGAACAATGGCAGCTTCTGGCTATGATCCACTAGGAATGGCTGACTTCTTCGCCAAAGTTGGTAAAGTTTCGCGAATAAATGGTGAGGGCCCACCTGAATTTCTACGCACTCACCCTCTTAGCACCACCAGGATTGCCGAAGCCAAGAATAGAGCAGCTGGTTTTACTGTGCTCGACCCGCGCGATGACCTCAATTTTTACTTGGTAAAAGCACGTTTACTGGCAGGTAACAAGAAAAGACCAGAAGAGAATATTCGCTATCTGAAATCACTATTAGAGCGTGATGATCTGAGCGTGAATGAGAGAAGAGCGGCTGAGTATGGGACGATAATCTCCCTTAAACAAAAAGGCTCAGTTCCGGCTGCACGAAAACTACTCCAACATTTGCTCTCTAATGACCCCGAACGTATGGCTTATATTCTAGAAGATACTCAGCTAGATATCGAAGAAGGCAAATATACTCAAGCACAAACAAAACTAGCAAAATTATATTACCGTTTTCCTGGGAACGTGGTTTTCAGCACCTACCTGATCCGTGCCTTGTTAGCCGACGGCACGCAAGAATCAGCAGAAAAAGCAATCCCGGTAATTCGCGAGCAATTACTGGTGCGCGATAATGACCCAGAAATTTACGATCTCTACGCCCAAGCCGCCAGTCGTGCCGACAGACCCATAAAGACCAGCGAGGCTGTAGCTGAAGCACAATACCTCAGAGGCCACTTACATCAAGCAGTGTTGAAACTGAGAGAGTTAAACAAAAACCAGGAACTTGATTATTATCAACGCGCACGAATATCCGCGCGTCTGGCTGAACTAGAAGTTGAGCTTGCCTCATCTGGCGAACGCCTGCGCGTAAGCGACAAATCCTGAACAAACAAGCCACTAGTTGGCGCCCTAGTGCCAGCATCGAGCGCTTACAGCAAAGAGCCAAGGCATTAGCTTCGATTAGAGTTTTCTTCAGCCAACGTAAGCTCTTGGAAGTTGAAACTCCGATCTTGTCCGCATATGGAAATCCTGATCCAAATACCAATAGCTTTACGACTACCACAGATACACCTTTGTATTTGCGTAGCTCACCTGAGTTTCCATTAAAACGATTATTGGCTGCCGGATACGGTGATTGTTATGAACTTGGCAGGGTCTTCCGGCAAGCAGAAAGCGGCCAAAACCATAACCCTGAATTCACCATGCTTGAATGGTATCGGCTCGACTGGACCTGGCAGCAACTGGCAGAAGAAGTTGTGCAGCTTATTCACGCACTTGGAGATGAAAAATTCACGCACTACAAAACTCGGCAGGTCAGTTATGCTGATTTATTCGAGGAAATCACTGGGCTCAACCCGCTAACTGCGGACTCTAAACAGCTAAACCAACTGCTGGACCAATTTCATCTCAGCACCCAGAATCAATTAAGCGAAAATGAAGCCCTCGATCTAGCAATGTCGCTAATTATCCAGCCAGCACTGCCGCATTCACAAATCAGCATTATCCATAACTACCCTGCAAAACAGGCAGCCTTGGCGGCTATAGACAATGACAATCCCACCACTGCACTACGCTTCGAAGTATTTATAGGCAGCATGGAGATTGCTAATGGCTATCAAGAATTAAGGGATGTAAAAGAGCTCGAATTACGCATGAATGCAGAGAATTTACAACGGCTTGCGGCTAAACTGCCGACTATACCTATTGATAGTAACTTACTGGCAGCCCAGCAACAGGGCTTACCTTTATGCTCTGGGGTTGCTTTGGGCTTTGATCGTTTGTTTATGGCGATTACAGGATCAGATAATATTGCCGACTGTTTAGCCTTTGAATTTAAGCGCGCATGATTATTGATAAAACCGCCGACAACATGTTGTCGGAAAATTGTTTAGGTATCTGAAAGCGGCAATAAGATAGTTATCTGCAAACCTCCGCCAAGCGCATTCTCAGCTTTGATACTGCCTCCATGGCGCTGTATTGCGGTAGCCGCAATTGCTGTTCCCAAGCCCCAGCCGCCATCACCCGTACTCCGCTCTCGGGCAGCTGAATCGCGTGAGAAGGGTTCAAATAATTGCGGTAAAAATTCTGCCGACACACCAGGCCCATAATCTCTAATAGTAAGCTTACATTCCTTGCCTGTTGCTGCCATTTCAAGAGATAAGTCCACTCCCCTTTCAGGATCGGTGTATCGACTGGCATTACGCAACAAGTTTTCCACCGCCCGATAGATCAGCTCTGGACTCAACATTAACTCTGGGTTAATTTCTGCCACAAAATGAATTTTTCCCTGAGCTCTAGCCTTGGCCTCAAAATTAACCGCTTTGACGATGCTATTCAGTAAATCAGTTAAAGAAAAGTTTTCGACTTCAAGTGCATCAACAGAACCACTATTTCGCAGTAACCCTAATACTTCTGCAATTAATTTTTCCAGGCGGCTTATCTCGCGCGAAATAATATCTAGCTCGGGCTGTTCAACCGGGGCATCAACACCGTTCAAACTACGCGCTAATTCCAGGGCCACCTGCATTCTTGCCAGTGGCGAGCGTAGTTCGTGGGCTACATCGCGCAGCAGGCGTTGCCTCGATGTATCCTGAGTTTCTATTTCAGCAGCCATGCGATTAAAACTGCGCGCCAGGTCGCCTAGCTCATCACCTCGATCAAGTATTTTGCCTTCAACTCGCGAGTCTAACCGGCCTACTGCAAGAGCGAATGAGGTTTGCCGCAGTTGCACCAACGGTCGTGCCAGCGAACGAGCCAGAATCCAGCTGACTATGGCACTTAGTAGTGTTGTTAAAAATAACCGCGCTAAAATCCCACGCCTGCCAGAAGATAATAGTAGTTTTGCGGTCGGTGCTGGAAATACCCGTATTGTCCAAACCATGCCATCTGCATCAGTTACTTTTATCTTCTGCCCTTTTATCCTGGAATCGCCCTTGGCTGTCATCAGCCGGTGATGCTGCCTAAGTAACTGCTGCCGACCCAACAGCTCCCGGTGATTCTCGTTACTTATAGAAATTAAATTCCGGATTGGCACTACAACTTGCTGTAACTCAAACCGCGCTACTCTGGGACCTTCATTTTCTAAACTTTGCTGTAGATTTTTAACCAACACTGGTAAACGTTGCTGTAAAAGCTTTTCAACATCACCAGCACCTTGCTTACGGCTCACCGAATCCTCAAGCGCAGCAATCAAGACGGCAAAGCCAACAATACATAGCCATAAAGTTAAAAAAATTCGCCAAAATAACTTTGGCATCAGCTGCAAATCCATTGGTAACCGCTACCGCGTATTGTTTCTATTCTCTCAGAACCATTTACTGCTGAGCCAAGTTTGCGACGCAAATTACTCACATGCATATCAATTGCTCGGTCGAAAGGTACAGAGTCGCGGCCAAGTACCTGTCTGTATAAATCGTCTTTACTTGCTACCTTCCCAGCTTCAAGTAATAAGACATGCAAAAGCGCAAACTCAGTACTGGTCAATGGAATAATCTCACCGTTGCGTAATACCTGCCTGGCCCCAGGTTTGAGAATAATATCATCAAGCTCAATATCATCTTCTTTGCCGGTGACGCCAGCGCCGCGCCTGAGAATTGCCCGAATACGAGCCACCAGCTCGCGCGGATTTGCAGGTTTTGGTAGATAGTCATCAGCGCCCAGTTCCAGCCCAATTATGCGATCTGTGCTATCGCCAAGGGCAGTAAGCATAAGCACTGGTAACTGCGAGGTTTTTCTTAGTTCACGCAATACCTCTGTTCCCGATAGACCTGGCAGCATTATATCGAGAACGACCAGGTCTACTTTAGCTGCGATGCGATTTTCCAGTGCCATCTCCAGGCCTCTAATACCATCAGCAGCCAAACTAACCTGGAAATTCTCCCGCCGAAGATACTCAGCCAATAAAGCTGTTAATTCAATATCGTCATCAACCAGAAGAATGTGGGGGGGAGTTGGCATGGCTAGATTTTAAGCAATTTTTAGATGCATTAGTAAATTTTACCTTTCTTTACATTAATTCGACATTTCTAGACTGTAGGTTAATGTCTCATCTAGTAACATCAGTAATAACACAGCACTGATGAATTTTACTGCAAAGGAGAACCAAAATGAACAGCAATAACTTAAACAAAAACTCAGCATTTACACCTAAACATAGCTTTTCCATAAAAGCTGGTCTGGTAATACTGCTTATGATTTTTAGTCTGCCATTAACCGCCAAGCCGTTTTCTGGATCTGGGGATATAGGTAAGATACTTGAGAGAATCGCAGATCGATTAGAACTCACCGAGCAACAACGTGTAGATATAAAGCTGGTACTCGACACTGCCAAGGTTTCCATGGAACCAATTGCCCTGGAACTAAAAACCAATCGCAATCAATATGAGCAACTATTTACAAGCTCCAATCCATCAGCTAAAGATATTCGAGCGGTAGCAAACCGGCAAGGTCAGCTAATAGCCGATAGTTTAGTTATGCGGGCCGAGTATCGATTACAGAT
>CAZEFU010000160.1:0-4968 GCA_964511515.1 uncultured Wenzhouxiangellaceae bacterium | reverse complement strand
CTCAGGAGAGCACCCGAAATTCATTCGTGCAACAGTTAACGGGACAGCAGTGATAACTAATAGTAAATTCAAACAAGGAAAACTCATGTTTATAGCAGTGTACGAGTTCGATGTAAAAAGCGAAATGGAAGATGAATTCAAGAAGTCATGGCTTAAGCTTACACAAGGCATATATTTATACAATGGCAGCTTAGGCTCTCGCCTCCATGTGAAAGATAGCGCAAAACCAACTATTTATATTGCTTATGCTCAGTGGCCAGATAAAGCAACTTGGCAAAGTCACAACAGCATTACTGACATTGAATACATTAATGCAAAAGAAGTTATGCACTCCTGCCTGAATGATTCAAAAACAGTCTATGAACTAGAAATTGTTGAAGATTACCTACAGCAAAGAGAATTTGCTGTATAAACAGCCATTCAATAAAATTTGTGCAATAATTACGATGAACAAGCACCTCAGCACAGAGCCCAACAAAGCTGACGCCCATGAGCTCATGCGCCAGGTGTTATTAGAGAAAAGAGATATGAAGCGCAACTACGTACATGGCTACGATCGACGAGAGAACGCCCGCTTACATGACCAGGCAGAGACTTTGGTGGACTTGCTGCATTCTGATACTTCATACCCGGAAGGCAGCTCTGTGCTCGAAGCTGGTTGTGGTACAGGCGCCCAGACAATACCTCTCGCCAGCAATAGCCCGGGTGCAAATATCGTATCCATCGATATTTCCGAGCATTCAATAGCTGAGGCCAGAAGCAAGGTCACCGCGGCCGGTCTCACCAATGTGCAGTTCCAGCAAGCCGATATTTTCGCCCTGCCGTTTAAGCCCAATTCCTTCGACCATGTTTTTCTCTGTTTTGTTTTGGAACACCTATCTAACCCGGTCGAGGCTCTGAGCAAACTGAAAGAACTTGTTAAACCTGGCGGGACAATTACAGTCATCGAGGGTGATCACGGCTCGGCTTTTTTTCATCCCGACAGTGAAGATGCCCATGCGGCTATCACCTGTCAGGTTGAGCTGCAACAAGCAGCTGGTGGCAATGCTCTGATTGGAAGGCAGCTCTACCCTCTACTGAAACAAGCTGGCCTCGAGAAGGTGCATGTTTCTCCGCGGATGGTATATGTGGATTCAAGCCGCCCGGCTCTCGTTGATGGCTTCACCAGAAATACTTTCACGGCAATGATCGAAGGAGTACGAGAACCTGCGATCAAGGCAGGAATGGTGAAGCCGGAGGTTTTCGATGCAGGCATCCAGGCTCTTTATCGCACAGCTGAAACAGGCGGTGTCTTTTGCTACACATTCTTTAAAGCTATAGGGGAGCAGTCGCGCAGCGACTAATACTGTCGCACTCATTGAGACAGTACAAGCAGACACACAATACTGCTATTGCCAGGAGAACCAAGCACACCAAGCCAGATTTTATTTATCTGAGACCATCGAGGCCAGCAAACACAGCAATATGACCGGAATAGTGCATAATTACAAACTATCGTAATACTATCGTAATACTGTCGTAAAGATGTCACTCAACTTGCGTAGCTTTTTCGTAATATAATCAGCTTAGTTACGGTATCGTGTGCCGGTCTCTGTTACTAGAAGGTCTATGAATGAATATAAATGCAGAACTACTACTCAAACTAAGAAAAGATAAATCTTGGTCTCAAGATAAACTTGCAATAGTTTCGGGTCTTAATATAAGAACTGTACAACGAATCGAGAAAGAGGCATCGGCTTCGTTACAGTCCAAAAAAGCTCTTGCTTCTGCATTCGGTATTGACATTCGCGACCTTGATGATAAGGAATTATTTATGCTACAGGAACTAAAAGGCAAGAACGTATCAATCGCTCTAGGTACAACTGATTTCAACACGATCTTAAAAGGAGAAGTGATTGAAATTGAGGAATCCTGGTTGAAACTACAAACTAAGAAAAACATTGAAAACATCCGTATTGATGCGATTGCTAAAATTACGAGGTCCTTGTAGGGAGAGCAATACTTGTCAAAATTGATTTTTTAGCAGGAAAATGGTATTACGATAGTGTTAACTTGATAGCTTTCAACTAATGATGAGATAGTCACATGATTCTTAGTCATAACGGCGTGTCACCACAGATTCACCCAGCAGCTTGGGTAGCTCCAAATGCTGTGATCTGCGGCAATGTCACATTAGACTCAGGCTGCCGCATCATGTATGGCACCCAAGTGATCGCTGAAAACGGTTCTATTTCTATTGGCAGCGAGTGTATTGTGATGGAGAATGCAGTGCTGCGAAGTTCCACACGCCACTCTCTGAAAATTGGCAACAATTGTCTTATCGGCCCGAATACTCATGTGGTCGGCTGTACTATAGAAGATGGGGTGTTCATAGCAACAGGTGCAGCGGTATTCCATTCCTCACACCTTGGCAGAGGGTGCGAGGTACGCATTAATGGAGTTGTACACATAAAGACTCACCTAGCCGCGGGAGAAACGGTGCCCATAGGCTGGATAGCAGTTGGTAACCCCGCACAAATCTTGCCGCCGACCGAACATGAGCGCATTTGGCAGGTTCAGAAACCTTTAAACTTCCCGCACACCGTCTATGGCATAGAGCGCACTGATGTGACAATGAAGAAAATCACGAGCCAGCTCTCCAAAGCTCTTGGATCACATGCTTCGGATGAATAGAGCAGCCACAAAGCAAGAACCATTGCATATATTAAATTGAGGAATTCATATGATTTTGGGTGCAATAGTGCTGTTTGGGATAACGCTTGCGGGTATTTTTATTTCATGCAAGGTGTTTGCCTCCGAGATTTCAAATATTCGTAAAATTACCGCCACCGGTATTTTTACAATCCTGAATATCATTCCAATTTCTATCCCCCTATTCTCACTGCTTATTCCAGCTATCGCGCTCTACATGTCGCTAATTGATGGCACCCAGCAACACTCACAGGTACGCAAAGTATTTGGCCTGACTTTCGTGTTTGCCATCATTGCTATACTAGTGGTTTACTTACCGCAGCAATAGTAGGAAAAGCGAATAGGTGGCATCAAAATGACAGAAAACAGTTACTGCAGTATGGAGTTACGCGACCTTAAAGGGTTTGGGCCTAAAAGCGAGGAAATTCTTGCACGAGTAGATATACATTCGGTTGCAGAGTTTATGGAAACTGATCCTTATGATCTATACGCAAAGCTAAAAAAAACCGAAAAACGTATAGGTCTAAACTCAATTTACGCAATTATTGGAGCAAGAGACAACATGGACTGGCTTGAAGTCGCAAGAACCCGGAAAGAAGAAATTCTTATGCGGCTGGATGACATGGGATTAGCGCCTAAGTAAATACTCCAAAGGAACACACAATGGATCGAATAAAAAGGCGTTTAAGTATCTTGCAAGCAGCCAGTAAAATGGTAATGTAATAATCAACTTATGAGGTACAATAAAATGGAAAGAGAAAATCAACATGCTTGTTGCACGATTTCCTTTGCAATATTATTAATAGCAAGTCAATTTATTCTCTCTTACGGCAAACCATATGATATGGCTATTGAGAAAACTGCTGAGTTTGGCGGCTTTGAGCAAAACAATATATCTATGCTTTCAGGTACAGTAAATAAGTTTTTCTTTACCCAATATATTAATGTCCAGTTACAAGTTGATCACCCAAATATACAACATAATGTACAGGCATCATTCACACGATGGCCATTTCTTGGGCTTGTAATGACGTGTTATTCGGCTGGTGGCAGTATTGACTGTGCCACATAAAGCTGCACATTCAGATGCATAGGCCGCAACGCAGTTTTCCTGCAGCTTTTTTAGGCCTTAATACAGGATGATCTTCGAAGAAAAGCCATACTTAAGAGAAATCCAACTGAAGAGAGATGATGTTGAGAGTTTTGAAGAATACCCATTTTGTATCCCAGCTGTAAAAGAATTAGATCATTTGGAATTTCATCCCGATGTGACCTTCTTTGTTGGTGAAAATGGCGCTGGAAAATCAACATTGCTGGAAGCAATTGCAAGCTCGCAAGGCTTTAACCCAGAGGGCGGCACTAAACAGTCAACATTTTCTACAAGCCGAACGCATTCAGAGCTACATAAATACCTACGAGCGATAAAAAGCTTTAAGCAACCAAAAGATGGTTATTTTTTGCGCGCAGAGAGTTTTTATAATTTGGCTACATTTATGGATGAAACTGGGTATCTGCAAGGCTACGGAGGAAAATCTCTCCATCAGCAGTCACATGGCGAGTCATTTATGGCAACTTTATTAAATAAGTTACGCGGCCAAGGTTTATACATGATGGATGAACCAGAAGCAGCATTGTCGCCATCGCGACAAATGGCAGCCGTCTCAGCAATACACCAGTTAGTTGAAGATAATTCACAGTTTATCATAGCTACCCATTCTCCAATCCTACTAGCTTACCCTAGATCAAAAATATACCAGTTCTCTGAATCAGGAATACAGGCAATCAAATATGAAGACACCGAGCATTATGCCGTTACAAAAGATTTTCTCGAGCGGCATGAGCAAATGATGGAAATATTAATGGCGGAATAAACGCAAGAACACCAAGTATAGACAGTAAAACTTAGGTGCGTTCAGTCTCAGTATGGTTAGACATTTTAAAGGGGTACTAATATGTTTTGTACATCCAGCATGTTTAGTATTGATAGTTACTACTCCATTTTTCTTGTCCACGTTTATTAAATCTGCAGTGAATTTATGCGAATCAACCAGAATTTTGCCACATTTGCCCTACTTTCAATCATAAATTCTCGGCACTCAACCCCTCCAAGACTGGTAGAATACTTCAATAATTAAGCTACATTAGTGGCTGAACCGGGAACCGAGGAGCGAGAGATGATTACCGATACTATTAAGAATGCTGAAGTTCGAATGAGCAAGAGCGAGTCGAGTTGCAGACTCCAATCCGGACTGAGACCGGCTTTTCGGGATTCGCTCC
>CAZEFU010000159.1:0-4993 GCA_964511515.1 uncultured Wenzhouxiangellaceae bacterium | reverse complement strand
CCGATAAAACCATGCGCTTAAACCGGGAGTTTGGCAATATTTCAGGAGCTCTTCCATATTCGGTGCTAGTTGATAAGACCGGGATTATTCGCTGGCGGGGCTGGGGAATACTACAGCACGACCAGCTAGAAGACTGGGCCAAGACTTATCTGTGATTTTGTGTTGCGCATGCGTTGGCCAGCTTGAGCAGAGCGTTATTTTGCGATTCTCCGCTCAAGATCATTCGGGACTACGAAAAAATAACGTTTACCCCTTTTGGTCTTCAGTAGCAATTTTAGTGAATCTGCCATTTCGAGTAGATCCTTGCGGGCCACATCGTAAGAAATTCCATGGGAGCGTTGATGTTCCTGCACCACATAACTAAAGTGCGGGTGCTTCAGCGCATGCCGCAATAAGACCAACTGGCGGAAATTCAGTTTGCCGTGCAAGCGTGGGTTATCAATCAGCAAGCGCCGGGCGGCATTGATGCCTAGCATTTTCTTGTCCAGGAAGCTGTGTAGATCATCAACTGCTTGCCCAATCACCTCTAGTTGATGCAGTAAAAAGTAACTAACATCAGTATCGTCTGTTTCCGTATATAGGAATGCTTGGCTATATTTCGCCGGAGCTTGCTTGATTATCCTTGAAATCGAAACAAACTCCATCAACCAATAGCCTTGCCGAATCATCGACCAGTAAAACAAGGCTCGAGCAGTGCGTCCATTACCATCACAAAAAGGGTGGTCATAAGCCAGCATAAAGTGTAAAACAATTGCTCGAACCACAGGATGTAAGAACACATCTTCTGTATCGGCCGCGCCGTTGGCAAATTCACAGAGTTGCTGCAGTCGTTCAGGTAGTTGTTCTGCTGATGGTGGTGTATGAAGGTACCTTTGTGTTGCCCGGTCAACCACATGAATATCATCATTAAGGGTGCGCAAGCGTCCTACTTCGCTCTCAGGCAGGGTATCTTGAGTAAGCATCTTCTGCAGTTCAAGAATCATGGATGGAGTAAGTTGCTCGCCTTTCATCTCGCGGATAAACTGCATGGCTTGATAATTGTTAAATATCATCTGCTCGCTTGTATCAACAGGCTTCCGCTCCTGACGAATCATTTCCCTAGCCACATCTCGGGTAGTTGAAGCGCCCTCCAGTTGGCTTGAATTAATTGCCTCCTCAATCAAAGACTGAATCAGGTAGGTGTTGCGCATTTGAGTATTGGTGATGGCTTCACTAGAGCGTATCGTGCCAGCTGTATAGAGATCTAGCCAGTGCAAAGCGCGTTGAACCTGGTCTGGCGTCGCAAACTGGAACGCTAAGCCGCTCTTGTCGGCTAATGGTAAGCTTTTGAATAGATTGCGCCGCGCTAGCTTTATACTGAGCCACCATTCCTCTGTACTCAGTCCATCCGGTGGCGGTAGGTGGCGAAGCTTATCGTAGTGTAGATACCGTCCATCGGCATCCACTGGGCGATTATTTTTTAAAAGTTTTAAAGCCACTTCGCTGTCGCCAGTAAGCATTATACCCTGATAAAGAGTGTCAAAATCTGGTGGTATTACTGGTATTTTCATTATATTTTATGTATAAATATCAATGTAATGTCTATTATTAAGCAATAGATATACTTGTTTTGAAATACAAGTATATCAGAAAAACGAAAACTGAGTAGAGTGGTATCCAGGCTCTACGGGGGACGGCTCGGGTCAAGTATTTCTGTCACTGGCGTTGTACGTAGATGCTGTATTTATTGGGATAAGAGCTTTCAATTCAGTTTTACTTTAGAGCTATCATTCGCCATACGGTAGCGAATTGTTTACATTTGCTCCTAACTACGGCAAAATCACTCTCCCTTGATAAAAATACAAGTTGCTTGCAATGGCGAAAATTTTGCTGCTGAATGGACCAAACCTAAACCTGCTCGGACAGCGCGAGCCGGAATTATATGGGCAGCGATCACTGCCAGATATAGTTGCCTTGATGCAGGGTTTTGCCAGTGATTGTGGGCATCAACTAAGTCATCTGCAAAGTAATGCTGAGCACGACCTGGTAAATGCGGTACAGCAGGCCGGCGCGGACTCTGTTGACTACATCATAATTAACCCGGCAGCTTTCACCCATAGCTCTATTGTGCTTAGGGATGCCCTGCTGGCGGTGAATATTCCATTTGTAGAAGTACATCTAAGTAATATTCATGCGCGTGAAGACTTTCGCCAGCAATCATATTTTTCTGATATTGCCATGGGCGTGATTAGTGGCTTTGGTGGCGATAGTTATTTGCTCGGGCTGCAAGCAATAATTGATAGTTTAGACACAACCGACAGCACCAGCTGTTGATAACCTACGAGGCAAATTAAAATGGATTTACGCAAAATAAAAAGCCTGATTGATCTACTGGAAAACTCCAGTCTGGTCGAAATTGAGATTGTAGAAGATAAAGAATCTGTTCGCCTAAGCAGGCAAACCACCAGTATAGCGCCAGCAACTATGGTGGCAGCACCAATGCCAGTTGCTAGTGAAATGCCGGTAGTGCCACTTGAGGAAGAGTCAGCCACCCCTGAAGGTGAACTGGTACGCTCGCCCATGGTTGGTACCTTTTATTCAGCGGCAACCCCGGATGCTGAGGCGTTTGTGAAAGTTGGTCAGGAAATTTCTGCTGGTGATAGCTTGTGTATTATTGAAGCCATGAAGATGTTCAATCAGATTGATGCTGAAATTTCCGGCAAGATAATATCTATATTGGTGGAGAACGGACAGCCAGTTGAATATGATGAACCACTGTTTGTGATTCGCTAAGATGCCAGTTTTCGAGAAAATTGTAATCGCCAACCGTGGCGAAATTGCCCTGCGGATTCAGCGTGCTTGTGAAGCCATGGGAATTAAAACTGTCGCCGTACATTCAGTAATCGACAGGAACTTAAAACACGTAGCTATGGCCGATGAGTCAGTTTGCATTGGCCCGGCCCCCTCAATCGATTCCTACCTGAATGTTCCAGCCATAATTGCTGCAGCGGAAGTTACCGATGCGGTTGCAGTGCATCCCGGCTATGGATTTTTGGCTGAAAATGCTGATTTTGCTGAACGCCTGGAAGAAAGTGGCTTTGTATTTATTGGCCCGCGGCCAGAAACGATTCGCCTTATGGGTGACAAGGTTTGTGCTATTCGTGCCATGCAAGAGGCCGGTGTGCCTTGTGTTCCCGGCTCAGATGGCCCACTTGGAGATGATGCTGAAGAAAGCATGAGCATTGCCAGACGCATAGGTTATCCGATAATAATCAAAGCATCTGGTGGTGGCGGTGGCAAGGGTATGCGGGTGGTGCATACCGAAGCGCATCTGATTAACGCAATTACACTTACACGACAGGAAGCTGGCGCGGCCTTTGGGAACCCCGAAGTGTATATGGAGAAGTACCTGCAAAACCCCCGGCACATAGAAATTCAAGTGCTGGCAGATACCCATGGCAATGCTATTCATTTAGGCGAGCGAGATTGCTCCTTGCAAAGGCGGCATCAGAAAGTACTGGAAGAATCACCAGCACCGGGCATTACCACAAAGCAACGTGATGAAATTGGCGCTGTATGCGTTGAGGCCTGTAAACGAATTGACTATAGGGGCGCGGGTACATTTGAGTTTTTGTATGATGATGGTTGTTTTTATTTTATTGAAATGAACACCAGAATTCAGGTTGAGCATCCGGTTACCGAGCAGGTGACAGGGGTTGATCTACTGACCGAGCAAATTCGTATCGCTGCGGGTGAGCCATTGCGCTATACCCAGGCCGATATTCAGATAAAAGGGCATGCAATAGAGTGTCGGATCAATGCTGAGGATGCAGAAACATTTATGCCATCTCCAGGCGTGATTGAATATTTTCATGCCCCCGGTGGTCCAGGCATACGGGTTGATACCCATATTTATGATAACTACCGAATTCCACCTAACTATGATTCCATGATCGGCAAACTTATTGGTTACGGCGCAGATCGCGATGAAGCTATTGCCCGGCTAAAAGTAGCACTCGATGAAATGGTGCTGGAAGGTATTAGAACCAATGTTGCCTTACACAAATGGGTATTGCGCGATGCCGGGTTTAAACGCGGTGGTTTCAATATTCATTATCTGGAAAAACGCCTTACCGAGCGCGCTGAAGCGGACCAGTAAGTAATGTCCTGGCTGCAAGTCAGTATTCGAATAAGTGAACCTCAGTTAGAGCCTCTGGAAGATCAGCTGCTGGAGCTAGGCGCACTTGCAGTTACTTTAAGCGATAGTGAAGATTTTCCTATTCTGGAACCTGCAGTTAATGAAACCCCATTATGGCCACGCTTAAAGGTAACCGGGTTATTTGCTGGTGGCAGTCTACGCGAGCGAATTGTGGCTAGCCTTAGCCAGCTGGATTTTATTCAGCATGCAAGCGACATCAGTTTTATCGAGCTGGAAGACTGCGATTGGGAGCGCAGCTGGATGGATCGTTTTGAAGCTATGCAGTTTGGCGAGAATCTTTGGATCTACCCCAGTACTTTGCCAGTTCCAGAATCCCTAGATGCCACCATCATTCGTCTTGACCCTGGGCTTGCCTTTGGTACAGGTACGCACCCAACTACTGCGCTTTGTCTGGAGTGGATTGACGGGCAGGATTTTACTGGCAAAATTGTGATTGATTACGGCTGTGGTTCGGGTATTTTGGCAATTGCAGCGGCCTTAAAGGGTGCAGCCAAAGTATATGCTATTGATAACGACCCTCAAGCTATCTTGGCGACTGAGCAAAATGCTCGGCGTAACAAGGTCAGTGCGCAGATAGTAACTGGAATGCCGGAGTTGGAAACCCAGGAGGTTGATATTTTACTAGCCAATATTCTGGCTCAGCCAATAATTGATTTATCCGCACAACTAATTGCTCGTTTATGTGAACGCGGCAAAATTGTGCTTTCGGGTATTCTAGAAGAGCAACAAGATTCTGTACTGGCTGCATATCAGCCTCATTGCCAGTTATTATGTGTAAAATCAGTTGCAGGCTGG